>NZ_JBIKBQ010000076.1:0-20308 GCF_058122085.1 Luteolibacter sp.
CGGTCGCCGCGAATCGACTCTTCCCAATCCAGAATGAATGAATTCGCGGCGACCGGTGATCGCCGCTACATCAACGGCATCAGCCGCAGGCGGAAGGATTTTTTCTGCAAAACCTCCTGCTTGCGCAAGCGTCCGGATCTGTCACTTTCCACCCGTGAAACAAGTGCTCACAGCCATTCTGACCCGTCAGGGCGGCGCTGGGAAACCCACGCCGTTGGCTTCTGTTTCAACGCGCCTCAGACGGCGAACAGCGAGGTGATCGACTGGCCGCCGTGAATCCGCCGGATCGCCTCGGCGAGCATCGGGGCGATGCTCACGACCTGGACTTTCGGCCCGGCGGCTTGCGGCACGGAATCGGTGGTGATGACTTCCTCGATCTTGGAATCGCGGATGCGCTGGTGGCCGAGCTCGGCGAGAATGGCGTGGGAAACTCCGGCGTAAATCCGCTTGGCACCGTTTTTGTGGAGGATTTCCGCGGCGGCGGTGAGGGTGCCGGCGGTTTCGGTCATGTCGTCCACCAGCAGCACGTCGCGGCCTTTGACCTCGCCGATGACGTTCATCGCTTCGACGCGGGTGGCGCTGACCCGGTGTTTGGCGACGATGGCGAGCTCGGCGCCGAGGGCGTCGGCGTAGGCGCGGGCCATTTTGACGCCGCCGACGTCGGGCGAGACGACGGTGAGGTTGGAGGTGTCCGGGTGGCGCTCGCGGAGGTAGCCGATGAGCACGGATTTGGCGTAGAGATGATCGACCGGGATGTCGAAAAATCCTTGGATCTGCGGCGCGTGGAGATCCATGGTGAGGACCCGGTTGACGCCGGCGGAGGTCAGCAGGTTGGCGACCAGCTTGGCGGTGATCGGCACGCGCGGCTGGTCTTTCCGGTCCTGGCGGGCGTAGCCGAAAAACGGCATCACCGCGGTGATCCGCTCGGCGCTGGCGCGGCGGGCGGCGTCCACCATGATCAGCAGCTCCATGATGTTGTGGTTGGTCGGCGGGCAGCTCGGTTGGACGATGAAAACATCCGCGCCGCGGACGTTCTCGTTGATTTTCACCTCGGTTTCCCCGTCGGGAAAAGCGGAGACGTGGACGTCGGCTAGAGGTTGGCCGAGGCTTTCGGCGATACGTTCGGCAAGGGCTCGGTGAGCGGTTCCACTGATGATTTTCATGAGAAAAATGAGCGATAAACGGGCAGGCGGGCGGATTGTTGACAGTGGAGGGACCGTCGGCAATACTTTGCTCGGAAATCGTCCAACCCCATTGTTCCCTGATGTCATCCAGCTCACCCGAGGCGATCGCCGCCCCCCCGACATCCTGCCCTCAAGGCGCGGGGAAACTGGTTGCATGGGCCTCGGTGTTGTTGTCGGTGGCGCTGGTGGTCTGGTTTTACGGGTTTGAAACGCGCTATGATTCCGGCCGCGGGCAGTCGGCTTTCCGCTGGATTTACAGCGCGTGGAACGGCGAGACCGACTACGAGCACGGGCTGTTGTTTCCCTTCGTGATCGCGGGCCTGGTTTTCTATCGGCTCAAGGACCTCAAGGCGGCCGTCGGCAAGGAGAGCGGCTGGGGGCTGCTGGCGGTGCTGGTGGGAGTGTTGTTTTACGTGGCCGCCTACCGGACGCTCCAGCCGCGGATCGCGATGGCGGGGCTGCCGTTCATCGTCTGGGGCGGCGCGTGGTATTTGTGGGGCTGGCGGGTGGCGAAGCTGCTGACGTTCCCGCTGTTCTTTTTCTGGCTGGCCATCCCGCTGCCGAGTTTCCAACAGGCGACCACGCACTTGCAGTTGCTCGCCACTTCGATGGCCCATCACGGCTCGGGCCTGTTCGGGGTGGAGACCTATGTGGAGGGCACCAAGGTGCTGCCGCTCAAGGGCGATTGGAAGCCGTTGGACATCGCCGCGGGATGCAGCGGCATCCGCTCGCTGATGGCCTTGCTGATGATTTCCGCAGCGTGGGCCTACATCGCGAAAATGGCGTTTTGGAAGAAAGCGCTGCTGTTTCTATCGGCGTTTCCGCTGGCGATTCTCGGCAACGCGCTGCGGGTGACCTCCATCTTCGTGATCGGCGAGTATGGCAATGCGGAGTGGGCGCGCACCACCTGGCATGATTGGTCGGGGCTGCTGCTGTTCTATCCGTTTTCGCTGATGCTGCTGCTGGCCATCCACTCGCTGCTCGAGGGCGGCCTGCCGTGGAGGAAGCACAAGCAGCGCCAGCTCCGCCGGGTGGTCGTCACTCGCAGCGACGAATCCAAACCCTTTGTGCCCGAATCATGAAAATCAAATCCTGGCTTCTGCCCTTGTTTCTGGGCGGTTCATTCAGCGCGATCTATTTCCTGCCCAAGGTGGGCGCGGTCGCCCCGTCCGCGGTGAGGATGGAATTGCCTACCACTTCCGGAAGCTGGACGCTGGAAGGCCAGTCGCCCAGCGAGGCGGAGATCGGCACGCTCAAAAGCGACACCCAGTTCTCCAAGGCGATCTGCCTCGCAGCCCGCCCCGGCGAGGTCAACGCGGACGGCTATCTCGTGCCGGACCGGGTCGATCTCTCGATCGTTCTCTCGGGCGCGGACATCAACAACTCGATCCACCGCCCGGAGCGCTGCATGCCCGCGCAGGGGCACAACATCACTTCCTCCGGCGACCGGATTCTCAAGCTCCCTAACGGCCGCCAGTTCGCCACCAAGCGGCTGGTGTCGATCCAGTCGCAACGGATCAAGTCCAACGAGGACCGCGAGGAGTATGCGAAATTCAACTGTCTGACTTATTACTTTTTCGTCGGTCACGACCACGTGACCAACGACCACTTGGCCCGGACCTTCATCGACATGAAGGACCGCCTGGTGCGCGGCATGGACCAGCGCTGGGCCTACACCTCGGTTTCCATGTGGTATGGCAAGGTTCCGTGGATTGCAAACGAGGTTACCGAGGCCGAGGCGGACACCAAGCTGCAGAAGTTCCTCGCGGATTTCGCCGAGAAGCAGATCGATTGGAACCAAGTGACCCGCTGAGCCGAAGGTTCAGTTTGGCAACTTCGCCGGCTCGATTTTCGCGCCCTTGAGAAACTCGATCGTCCGGTCGAGGTAGGCGAGGTAATCGGCGCGCTGGCTGGGAGTGACGCCCTGGGGGAGCTCAGGGGGCCGGCCGATGTGGTTTTTCGCCTCGATGAAATGCGCGAGCGCCTCCGCGGGCCGGCGGGCGTTCCAGGCCGTGGTCGCCATTTTCCCATGGAGAACCCCGGCGCGGTAATGGGCGCGGACGCCGTTGATCAGCGTGGCGGCGAAATCATAGGCCGCCATGGCTCCCTGATAGTCGCCGTTGGCCTCACGCGCCGCGCCGAGGCTTTCGTGGATCGAGACTCTCGACTCCCTCATGTCCGGGACGACCCAGTGCATCTGCACGGTGGCTTCCTCGATCTGTTGGGCGGCGATTTCCACGGACGCGAGGGCGGGGGAGGGGGCCTGCGGGTTGAACTGGCGGATGCTTTTGCGCAGGAGGTGGTTGGCGAGGGAGAAGCGGCCGCGGAACCCGGGTTCCATCCCGCCCTGCAGCTGGATCGCCCGGTTGTAGGCGTCCTCCGCCTCGGCATCCCGGTGCAGTTGGCTGAGTAAATTGGCACGGTTGACCACGGGACTCGGATCGTAGGGGTGCAGGAGCCCGGCGGTTTCGAAGTCGCGGATCGCCTGTTCGGCGGCGGCTTGGGTTTTCGGCCCCGCGCCCGCGGCCGCGGCTTCCTGGAACACAAACGCCCTTTCCTGATAGAATGTGGGTTGTGGCCACAGCGCGATGGCTTCCGTGAGGGCCCCGACGCGGGCCTCGTTCGACGTCGCCGCCACTTTGCTCAAATAGCTCGGCCACAGGATTCGGGTGACCCGGGTGCCCTTCCATCCCGTCGGAAGGAGGAGCGCCGCGCAGGCGAGTGCCGCCAGGGAAAGCAGGACTTGCGATCCGACGCGCTTGGGAGTCGTGGCCGGAGTGGCTGGCGCGCGGGAGAGTTGTCCGAGGCAGATTCCCAACAGGAGGATTCCCGGCAGCAGGTGGAACACGAAGCTGAAACAGGATTGGACGAACATTCCCGCCAGCGCCGCGAGACCTCCGAGACGCCAAGCGTCTCCCGCACCGGCTTCCCGCGAAGGCCCGGCAAACAGGATCCGGATCACCGCGACGATCGCCAGCGTGCCTAGCAGCCCGGTCAGCAGACCCGCGCCGATGATCCCGTAGTCGGTGGCGGACTGGAGCCACTCGTTGTGCACCTGCTCGGGGATGTGGGTGGCGATGTCGCCTTGGAGCGTCTTGTCCGCGAACCGGAAACTCTCCCAGCTGAAACTCCGGCTGCCGCCGCCCGCCAGCGGATGCAGGCCGATGCACGACAGCGCGACTCCCAGGAAATAGAGCCGACAGTTGTTATCCCACATCCCGTCGATCCCGCTCCCGGCGCGCCTGAGCTCTTGGGAATCCTCCCAGCCGGTGAGGAGAAATCCTCCGATCGCCACGCCGATGATCGGAATCGCGATCAAGGCGGGCGCGAACCACCGCGCTTTTTGGCGCTGGGCGATCGCCAGCGCGGCAGCCGCGAAAACCCCGCCGCCGACCGCCGCCCCCAGAATGCCGCCGCGCGACCGGGTGAAATACACCGCCGCCAAGCCGGCGATCGCGATCAAGCTCCACAGGATCCGGGTCGGCAAACCCTGCCGCCCGAACAACGCGGCACCCGCCACCAGCAACGACGAGGCGATCAGGTAATTGGCGGCCTCGTTGTATTGCGCGTAAAACCCCGAGGGAAATGCCGCGGCGCGCGAGCGGAACACCGGGGTGAAATCCGGATCGGCCACCTGCATCCCGATCACCACCACGTTCGCCAGCAACAGCAGGGCGACGCCCCACAGCAGGATCCGTTCGGCCGGCGGGTTGCCCTCGATCGCCCGGATGCTGATGAAGCTGCCGACGGCCCCGGCCAGCAATAACAGGTCCGCCTCCCCCAGTTCCGCCACCGGCGAAATCCACGCCCGCCACGCAAACCAAGCCGCCGTGACCGTCCCCAGGGCGACCAGTCCGAAGTCCGCGGTGAGGCGGCCTTTCCGCCAGAACAACGGCAGCGCCGCCGTGACCGCAAAGCCCAACGCCAGCATCGCCGGACCCCAGGTCCAGGGCCGCGTCTGCGGGCCGATGACCACCGCGAGAACCAACGCGGCGACGAGAAAGATGGCGGTGACGGCGGGCACGTGGGGAATAAATGCTGAAATGCTGAAAAACTGAAACGCTGAAATTCAGGGGGCTTGAGGACAGGAAACCGCCCTTCACTCATTCCACCGCGAAACCCTCGAGGGAGGCGGCTTTGGCTAGGCGAAGGTCCGCGGTGAGGAATCGGTTGCCGGCGGTGCGTTCCTTGAATGCCACCAGGGCCGCGGCCAGTTGCATGGCGTCGGCGGCCCGCAGCGGATGCACCCTGAGCAGTCGGATCGCCCGCTCTCTGACCCATGACGTCGGCTGCACTTCCAGCCAGGAGCGAGTGAGCACGGACAATCGGGTCCGGGCCATCGCCGCTTGCTCGGGACCGATGGAGGTTTCCCGCTCGCGCCGGCAGATTGCGGATTCGAGTTCGGTCCAGGTTCCGTACCAGACGAGAATTTCGGCATCCTCGTGAAGTTGCGCCTCCCTCGGGCGGGAAGCGGTTTCCTCCACCAGCAGGGGCGCGATCGCCGAGGAATCCCAAAATCTCATCGATCCTCCTCCTGCCGGTCGTCGAGGATTGCCGCGGCCAATCCGCCTCGGCAGAGTCCCGGCGGCATCGCGAGGAAGGCTTGCACGTCCAGCGGGTTCTTGCGTGGTGCCGCGATTCCCTCGGCAACCAAGCCGGCGGTCTCGCTGGACAAGCTGCCGGGCGCGATCCGTTCCAAGGTCGCCACCGGAGATTTCCGATCCGTCACCACCACCAGTTCGCCGGAGCGCACGAGTTCCAAATGCGCGGAAAGTCCGTTTTTGAGCTCGGAAATACTGGCGATTTTCATGATGGCTATTTTAGCCTGATTGATCTGGCTGTCAAATTTTCAAATCTTCCTCACGCCGCACCCTTGCCGAACAACACTGCCGGGATGGTCCGCGCGAGGATTTTGAAATCCAGCCACAGCGACCAGTTGTCGATATATTCGAGGTCCATCGCCACCCATTCCTCGAAGCTGGTGATGGTGTTGCGGCCGCCGGCCTGCCACTCGCAGGTGATGCCGGGTTTCACGCTCAACCTGCGGCGGTGGGAAAGCTCGGAAAACGCCTCCACCTCATAGAGCGGCAGCGGCCGCGGGCCCACCAAGCTCATTTCGCCGGTGACCACGTTGAGAAGCTGGGGCAGCTCGTCGATGCTGAATTTCCGGAGAAGCGCTCCGAACGCAAAAATCCGCGGGTCGTTGTGGAGCTTGAAAACCGGCCCGTCCATCTGGTTGCCGTGGTCCTCCTTGATCTTGTCGAGCATGGCTTCGGCATTGGCCCCCATCGTCCGGAACTTCCACATCCGGAACGGCCGGCCATACCGGCCGGCCCGCATCTGCGAGAAAAACACCGGCGCGCCCGGGCTTTTGAGCGCGATGCCGACCGCCGCGAAAATCCACAGCGGCAGGGTGGTCAGGATGATCGCCGACGCGGCGACCCGGTCGAAAACCTCCTTGCACAGAAGCTCCCACGACAGCTCGGGCGTTGAGCGCAACACCATCATCGGCTTGTTCCCGATCATGTCGAAAACCGGCCGCGCGATCTGCCCGCGGATGAACGAGGCCGCGATCCACGCCTCCACCCCCTGCAGCTCGCAGGCTTCCACCGCACGGGCGACTTTTTCGAACTCGGTGTTCCTCGCGGCGAAAATGACCCGGCTCACGGACTGCTCCTTCAGCAGGCTAAAAAGCTCCGACACGTCGCGCGTGTTCAGGTCGAAGAGATCCACCACCTTCCAGCCCGAGACGATTTCCGGGCCGATTTTTGCCAGCAGTTCCTTCATTTCCTCGCCCGAACCCGCCACCACGATCCGCTCTTTGCTGGCGTCCGTTTGAGCTTGACGCTTCAACCACGCGGACGTGGCCCGTTCCCGCACGAGGAGAATGCAAAACACGAAAACCAGACCGAGTCCGAGCACCAGTCGCCGGGTTTCCGTTTGTTTCGCGAAGACCGCGAAGATTCCCAGAATGAGCACGATCACCACGATCGAGCGGATCAGCTGCCACATGGCCGCGCTGGTGTTCTTGTGCCTGAGACGCTCGTAAAACCCGAACCGTTCCAGGACCAGCGGGGTGAACGGCACCGCGATGTAGAGCACCCAGATCATGCTCTTCCACAGCGCCTCCTCCTCGGTTCCCATCCCGAGCCAGCCCCGGACCTCGCCCCCGAGCCAGAAGGACAGCCCTACTAACAAGGCATCCGTCAGCTGGAGCGCCTGGAGGGTGAATGAGTCTTTGCGGCTGATAGCCATGGGTTTGGGTTTGTCAAACGGGCGATGAAAACCGGGGATGCCGGTGCCGGAACAATCCCTAAAAATACACCCTCTGCAATCGTAGATTTTTAAATAGTGCCGATTGGGTCACCGTCCGCCCCTTCAGACCGGCGGCAGGAATTTAGTTGGAAACCCGGCCTTGAAGTGTTTTCTGGCGCGGGAAATGCGCCGCCTCACCTTACTCGGAACTTTCGTCCTCCTCTTGGGGGCGCTTTATGGTTTCTGGCAACACCGTTTTGAGCGTGCGCCTGGGTATCCCACCGTGCGGCTTTCCGATCTCCGCGCGATCGCCAGTCCGGCTCCCGGCGTCGAGTGGCTGGGTCCGGAGACCCGACCCCGGCTGCGGTTGCGGGTGGATCAGGCTCACTCCAAGGTCGTCGCGCGCGTGGAAGTGCCGGGGATCAACGCGGTGAGTTTCCTCCATGTCCGCTTCCAAGTTTCCCCCACCAAGCTCTTGCCGGGCCAGGAAATCTGGGAGGACGGCCGCTGCCTGATCGAGTGGCACTCGCAAGGCGGCGGCGTGGCTTGGGAAAACAATCCGTTTTGCTCCGCCAGACACAGTGAAGCCAGCGGCATCGTTGAAATGGTCCTGAGGCCCGATCACCCGCCAGCCATCCCGGCCCTGCGCCTCGAAAACCTCGGAATCTCGGGCGATCTCGAACTCTCGATGTTCGAGGCCACTGTCCTGCGGGAGAGATGGATCTGGAAAACCGGCCGCTGGTTCCTGCTGGCGGGCTGGCTTGCCTGGGCGGTCGCCTGGATCGGGCCGCGCGGCAAATCCGGGCGGATCCGGCTGCTGCTGGCCGCCGCGATCTGGCTGGTCATGGGGCTCTATTTCGTCGTCCCCGGCCCATGGAAAGACGTCAGGTTTTTTGGAAAGGCGTTTCAAATCGGCCCGGAAACCGCAGCCGTCGCGGATCATTCACTATCAGCAGCAAGGCCGGACAGGCCGACGGTGGATCTTTCATCCGCCAATCCCGCGGCCTTGGAATCGGTCGGTAAAATTCCGGATCAAGGGGATTTCACCCTGCGCCTGAAGAACTATGCGGCAAACGCCCGGCCCTTGCTCCACATCCTCCTGCTCTTCGCCCCGGCCCTGGCGATGGCCTGTCTGGTCGGCCGCAAACCGGCGCGCTCGCTCGCCGTCATTCTCGCCCTCGCCATCGAGGCCGCGCAACTGGCATTCGGCTACGGTTTTGACCGGGTGGATGTGTTTGATCTCGCCAGCGACGCCGTCGGCATCGGGCTCGCGCTGATCGTCCACTCGTCTCTCAAACGGAAATTTCCGCAATGGGTCGCCAGCTGATCTAATCGCGCCCAGCCGGTCAGTTCCCGCCCATCTTCCCCAGAGTTCCGCTCCACCCGTCCCGGATCGCCCGCCGCAACAGCGGGATGCGTTGCGGGCCGTCGAGAGTGACCGCCGCCAGCGAGTAGGCGATCGCCATTTTGACGGCTGCCAGGTCGCCCGCCTGCCGGCGTTTCAGCCAGACCATGTTGCGGACCTTGTAATAAAGTTTCCAGTCCGCCAGCCCCCGCTCGAAGAAGAAGCTTTTTCCAAAAAACCGCCAATGGACCACGTCATCCGGCCCCGGATGATCCATCACCGCGCCGCAGACGGCCTCCTGTTGGAAACCCGCCTGTTCGATCCGCCAAGGGTATTCCTCGTCCTCGCCGCGGATGAATAAATCGCCCCTCACCGGCCCCACCGCGTCGCGGACCTCGCGCGGAACCAAGGTACCCGTCCATGAAATCCTGCTGCGCAACCGCGGGCCGTCGGGCAGCTCCCGCTCGCTCCAAACCAGGTGCCAGCCGCCGCGGCCGTCCTCGATTTGCAGGGGCCAGGTGAATTTCCCGGTCCGCGGATCCACCTGCAATGCGTGCCGCACGATGTCAGGATTCCATCGCCCCTCAAGCATGGCCGCCAGCGCCGCCGCGCGCGGCCACGAGTCGTCGTCCAGAATCCAAACCGCGTCGGCGCCTTCCGCGAACGCCTGGTCCATCGCCTCCTCCACGCCGCCGGCGTTGCCCCGGTTCTCCGGCATCCGCCGCACCACCAGCTTGAATGGCAGATCCGCCAGGTTTTCCAACACCTCCACCGTGTCATCCGTCGAGCAGTTGTCCGCCACCACCACCAGCTCCGGCGGCCGCGTCTGCCGCGCCAGGGCCAGCACGCAGGCTTTCGCGGTTTCCGCGCGGTTCATCGTCGCGAGGACGGCGGCGATTTTGAGGGGGGCGGGCATGGGGAGAAAGTCTGAAAGTCTGAAAGTCTGAACGTCTGAACGTCTGAACGTCTGAACGTCTGAAAGTCGGAGGTCGGAGGTCGGAGGTCGGAGGTCGGAGGTTCTATCGACTTTCGACTTTGATGCCTTCCGATTCGTCGCTCCTACCGCGAGTGTCTCAGGCGTTCGAGTTCCTGCCGGAGTGGGGCCCAGTAGGCTCGGTCGGCAACGACTTCGGCACGGCGTTCCTGCTCCAGAGCTTCTTCCAGTACGTCGGCATCGTTGGAAATCGCATGCGCGAGGGCCGGGCGGGCGGATCGAAGAGCGGCGGCCTCGACTGGAAACAAAATCACCAGCCCACGATGCAGATAGGACGCCTCGAACGCGGGGATGGCGATCACTTCGGCCTTGAGCTCGTGAAGCGCCGCTTGCAGGCGCCGCAGGTTCTCAGGCTCGGCGAGGATGACGAAATCCACGTCGCGGCTAAATTCCGCAGCGCCGTAAAACACGCATGCCTGGCCGCCCATCAGCAGGCAGCGGACGCCGTGACGCCGCATCGAAGAAAGGACTGTCTGTGTCGGGTTCGGGTTCAAGGGAGCCTCCTAGTGAGATGAATGTCGCCCATAGGCGGCCGGATTCCCTCCAGCGCTCCTGCTGGCTGAGGGAATACCAGTCCCGCCATTCGGGAGAGAGGTCAGGGATGTCCTTCACGAGCCAAGTTCATATGACACTGAAGGCGTTTTGCAAGGAGAGTCGGATCAAGAGTTACGAGGTCTCCGCTTCATCGACCTTTGACCTTCGACTTTCAGACCTTCGACTCTTCTCTTGCTCTCAGGATTTCAAACTTCTCAGGCACGCCTTCCAAGCCCGCGCCGCGATCCACAGCACCCCGTCCACCAACCCGTTCAGATAGGGATCCTCAAACAGCGTGATCCCGTAAGCCCGCCGGATCGCCCGCGATTCGACGTGCTGGCGTTCCGCGGATAGAACGACCTCCATGTCGCGGGTCTTCCCCAGATGGCGCTGCGAGGCGTTGGCCCCGTGCAGCCGGAAGTCCGCCACGGTCACCGGCACGTGCTCGAAACGTTTTCCCGCCGCGTCCAGCCGCGCGTAAAACTCCCCGTCCATCACGTAACGGAAGTCCTCCCGCAGCCGGTGACCCTCCCCGGTCACCGTCGTCCGCCGATAGAACGCCGCGGTCGAGCCGATGAAACAATGATGGTGCACATGCACGAACTGCGACCATCCGGGAGCACTCACGTGCCGCAGGAAGTTCCCCGCCTCATCGATGAAATCCCAGTCGCCGTAAACCACGTCCGCCGTGGATTTCTCCAACAGAACCAGGATTTCCGCCAGCGCTCCCGGCTTGAGCCGGTCGTCGGCGTTGAGCCACATCACCCAGTCGCCCTGCGCGTGGTCGAAGCCCTTGTTGATCGCGTCGGACATCCCCTGGTCCGGTTCCTGCGTCCACGCCGCGTGGGGAAACCGCGCCGCCACCGCCGCGCTGTCATCCGTCGAGCCGCCGTCGATGACGAGGTGTTCGAAGGTCGCGCCGGTTTGCGCCGCGACGCTTTCGAGGCAATCGGCCAGATACCGGCCGTAATTCAAACTGGGGGTGAGGATCGTGAAGTCCATCATGGAGTGGGAAATCGTCAAGGATCCTTTGACAGGACTGACACTGTTGACACTGTTGAGGTTTGGGTTCCGCCTGCACGTCCCGCCGGGGCGGGCGCTTCTCCGGCCGAAGCGGCGCCATGCATGGATCCGGACACGCCGCAGCGTGCCCCCTTTGCCTTCGGGATTCAATCCCCAATCGCGGCGAGGCAACAGGCGGAGGCCTTCCGGTCGGCCCGGCGGCTGGCCCGCCGCCACTGCCGTGGGCTGGCTCTCCACCTCAAGGCGGAACAGGTCAGGCGGGGACTGGAACTGGCGCGGGGGATCATTTCCAACCTGGAGGAGAAGGGGCCGATGAACCGGCGCCAGCTGGCCCGCTGTTTTGGCAATCAGCGCTGGGAGCGTTTCGAACCGGTGGTCGGCGCCTTGACCAGGCTCGGGGTGCTGGTGTGGGGGGCGGATGGCATACTGGAATTCGGAGAGGTGGAAATTTCCGAAGTGGAGGACCGCCTGCGCGAAGCGCTGATTGCCCTGGTCCCCGCGGACGCGGGCGTCAGGAAACCACCGGCGCAAACGCCGCCCGAACCGCAGGCGGAAAACGGAAAAAAGCCGGCGGGAAAAGCGTCAAAGCCACCCGGAAAATCAAAATAGGGCGGGGCGTGGCGGCCATGCCTGGATCCGCGAACCCCATCCCGCGGGTCGATGATTGAGGATGCACCCGGCGGCTCCGTCCATTCCCGGGCCTCAAGCGGAATCTTCCCCGGCGCCCAAGGAGTGCCTGAAGTTGGCAAAAAGGCGCGGGGTGAGTTCGATGGGGATTTCCAGGGACTCGATGCGGCAAGAGTCATGCCGGGTCGGGGGCGGCTGATTCAGGCAGTGGCAGGCCGACGAAGGGCGAGCAGGATTTGAGCGGTTCGGAATCGTGGTTCGGCGCGGCGAGGAAATCGATGAGTGCGCGCAGGTGTTCCCGGGATTCCCGTGCCGCGAGAATGCGCCCGCGCCACTCATGGATGGGTCCCGGATGGACGCGTCCCAGCGATTCCCAGCGGTCCAGGTTGTCCAGCGCAATGGCCAGGTCCCCGGGGTGGGCGTCGATGTGTCTGGCAATCCGCCGCCACATGACCTCGCGGTCCTCTCGCCGGAAGTGGTGGTCGGTGACGCTCATCGGTGGATGAAGATGCCCATGAAATCCCTGGAAGGCAAATGGTTCTGGTTGAGGGTGATGATGGTGAAAAGCATGGGGTGAGTGAATCGTAGCGGTGATCACGGGTCGCCGGCTGGTTTTTCAAGAAAAGCTTTGTTAGTCACCGCGACCGGTGATCGCCGCCATGAGCCGGGGAGCGCGTGATCTCCAACAGCTTTTTAGCAACCTGATCCGCATGCAGGCGTTCGCACCACACGCCGGCGGTCCGCTCCGGATCGCGAGCGCCTTGGTCCCAGCGGTCGAGCTCGTTCCGCAAGGCTTTCAAGTGCCCGGGTGCGTCATCCCGCTCCGCGAGCATTCCCGAATTCTCGGAGACAAACCACTCGAAACCGGCCATCGAGACCGAGCGCCCCGCCACCACCGAGCAGCCGGAGCAAAGCGCCTCCGCCTCCGGCGGAAGAAGGCAAAGTGGGCGGACCGAGACCGGATCCGTCCTATCGGGCAAGCAGGGTGTCACCATACTCCTTGATGCGCTTGCAGGTCGCCAGCAGACGGGGAAGTTCCTCACGGCAATAGGTCAGAATCTCGGGAAGACGGTCTCCGGCGTAGTCATGGGAAATCCGGTTGCGGGTGTCCTTCAACTCTCGCAACCAGTCCACTGACTCGATCACTCCGCGCTTTTCGGCACGGTTTGCGACATCGAGCAAGGTTCCCGCCTCGTACATCTCGAACTGGTCCATGGCGCGAAGGACGCGCTTGCTCATGAGGTCAACGACCCGGGCGAAACGACTGGTGAATGCCTCAATCCGTGCCAAGACCTCTTCGTTGGGGGTTGGCTCATCGGGCGGAAGATCCGCACAGGCGTTTGCGGAATACACGAGATGGCTCAGCGCCCGGTCCAGTTCAGCGAGGCTCTCGGCCAGATAGGCCGCCTGGGTTTGCGGGTTCATAGCGGGATTCCGGTTTCCATCGCCACGCTGGCGATGGGAGAGTCCAGTTGGGTGCTGCGGCGCACGATGAGGTCGAGTTTCTGCCAGCCGATCTCGTCCAGGATGTCCCGTCGAATCTCCCATTCCTGGTGCAGTCCGATCACGTCGGAGACGATCAACAGGTCGATGTCTCCGCCTTTTGCATGATCATCGGCACGGGAACCAAACAGAATGATCCGCGCTTCAGGATCCTGCTTGCCAACCGCGGCCAGAATGGTGGTTTTTTGGTGGGGAGTCAGTCTCATGGATGGGTATTCTGGCATGAGTCTGCCGGAGAGTAAAGCCGGCCGTCAAGGTAGGCACATGCGAAGGGGGGCAAGTCGAAGACGGGGGACGTCGGGGACGGACCAGCCCTACCTGGTAGGGACCGGCGGCTCGCCGGACCCACTTTCCCGGCGGCTGGCGGTGCGGATGAGCTGCAGAGGGATTGGGGAGTGACGATTGTTGAATTTGGATTGTTGAGGGGAAGAGGCGAAAAGGGAGCGCGCCACCGATCATCACATTTGGGCGAGACTCCCCCAAACGCCGAAAGCGCTCCCGTGCTCTTTCATTCAAAATCCAACATCAAAAATTCAACATCCGCAGTTTCTGACCTCGTCAAAAACTGAAAGCATCCGCTCCGCCACTTTCGCAGCCGCGTAGGTTTCACGCAGTTTCAGGCCGCACCCGCGGACTTCCTCCGCAGGCATCTCCATCACCTCGTCGAGCGCGCGCCAGAGGGAGCCGGCGCTCTCCAGTGAGAAGCCGCCCTTGGCCGTGGCCACGCCGAGGATTTCCTCCACCGAGGTTCCCCTCACGAAGCACACCGGAGTCCCGAGGTAATAGGCCTCCAGCGCCGGCAGGCCGAAGCCCTCGATCTCCGACGGCAGGATCAGCGCGCGGGCGGAACGATAGGCCGCCTGCAAGGCCGCTTCCTCCAGGAACGGGCTCTTCACGATGCTGTGCGAGCTGGCCAGCAACGACTGCACCTCCGGCGGCACCATGCCTATCAGGTGCAGCATCGGCAGGCTCCGCCCCTGCGATTCCGCCTCGTGCCACCAGCGGATCAGATGCGCCGAGCGCTTGTGCGGTTCGCAGGAAGCCAGGTGGATCACGTAGTTCTCCTTCACCGGTTCTACCGGTTGGGGGATTCGTTCGTACAAACAGGGTTCATAGGTGACGGTGATCCCGTTGCGGGGAATCCCGTGGCGCGCCATGAATTCCTGGATCTGCCGTTTCGACGATTCCGAAACCGTCAGGATCCGGTCGGCCTGCCGCAGCGTGTGCTTCAGCATCAGCGCCCAATAGGCATACTCCCGCGGCTTCCGCCACTGCGGGTAGTGGTCCTCGTCATACTGGATGATGGTGTCGTGGATCGTCACCACCGACGGCTTGCAAAACCGGCTGAAAAGCGGCAGGTAGCCTTTCGGGAAATAACAGACGTCCGGCGGCGAGGCGTGCTGGAGAACCAGCGGGTGCAGGTGATCGGTTAAAAACCGCATCCACTTCCGCCGCGTCCCCCAGGGCAGGATGCGGGCGGAGGCGACCCCGGCGGGCGCCTGCTGCGAGGTCTTGGAGGCGATCGTCTCGATTGCCACCCGCCCCCCCGCCTGGAGGGCTTCCAGCACCACCTGCGACATCCGCGAGATGCCGAAGCTCCGGTCATGACCCGGGTTCTGGTCCGCCAGATAGGCGGTGAGGTGGATAGGTGAAGAGTCCGAAGGTCTGAAAGTCGAAGGTCGAAGGTCGGTAGGGCGCGCTCCGCCGTGGGCCGCCCACTTGTCGCCATCGGCGTGGGGAGAGGGAGAGTCTGGAGGTCTGAAAGTCGAAGGTCGAAGGTCGGAAGAGGCGTCGGAACTGTAGCGGCGGTCTGTGACCGTCGGTGTTTCCAAATCCGCCTGGGTATCCAGCGACGGTGACACACCGCCGCCACAGGTTTCAATGGTTGTCGCCGACGGCGAACTTTGCGGTATCCATGACGCCGCCCCGGCCGCCGCGACGAACGCGTTTCCCACCCGCTCGATGAAACGTTCCGGCAGGAAGTTCTTTTGATAGAAGGCGCGCGAGGCGTCACGCATCTCGCCGAGTTCATGTCTGCGGGCGTGGAGCTCTGCCAGCGCGGTCGCGTATCGGTCCGGAGAACGGACCGGCAACAACCACGCCGTCTCACAGCCCTCGAGCATCGCGGGAATTCCCGCCCACTGGGTGGTCAGGAGCGGCAGGCCCGCCCCGAGCGCCTCCATCAGGACGATCGGCGTCGCCTCGGAGGCGTAATGGGTGGGGAAGAAAAACACGCTCGCCCCGGCGTAGGTCCGCCACTTTTCGTCGCCGGTTAGCTGCCCGGCCAGCTCCACCATTTCCTCCAGCTCCAACTCGGCCCGCAGATGGCGGATGTCGCTTTCAAACTCCTGTGAGAACCATTTCCCGACGATGCGGAAGCGGAAATCCTGCTCGCGTCCCTGTTGTTTCAGCAAGGACGCCGTCTTGAAAATCTCGACCACCCCCTTGCCCTCCTGCAGGCTTCCGACAAACAACACGGTCAACGGGCCCTGGTCCGGACGGGGTTCGTGAACCAAGTCCGGCACAGCGATCGCGCAGGGGCACCATTGCCAGCTCCTGGCGGAGAAAACCTCGTGCGGAGTCACCGCTTCCTGCGCCACCTCCAAGGCGACGTCGGCGCCGCGGTAGGCCGCGCGGCCCATCAGCCGCCGGACCGGTCCGGCGTCCACGAAAACCGGCAGCCCGCTCGCGTGGAAGATGAACACCGTGCTCCCCGCCAGATGCCGCACGCTCGTTAGGAATACGACGTCCCGCAGGAAGGGGATCCACTTCGCGCTCGCGGGCGGATAGAAAAGCACGCAGCCGGGATTGGCCTTGAGGATTTCCCGCGCATTGCGGATCAAGTGGAACAAATGCCGGATCTTCTTCCACTGGAAGCGCCCCACTTCCAGCATCTCCTCGCTGAACTCCATCCGCAGCCGGTGCACCTCGAATTCCGGCCAGTCGTGTTCGAACAGGATCTGCGTCGCGACCGCCTGGCCGTGCCACGGCGGCGGAGTCTGGCCCATCAGGAGGATGTGGGGTTTATGAGAGGGCATGGTGGGGAAGCAGTCGAAGGTCTTAAAGTCTAAAAGTCGAAGGTCGGTAGGGCTGGACCGCCGGGCTGGCCGACTTGTCGCCAGCGGCGTGAGATGTTGAAGAGGAAGAACAGCCTCCGGCGGGAGAAGGCAAATTGCGACAGGGTGCGGAAGATTGTCGCGTCGCTCTGTGAGCGTCGATGCTTGTGAGAAGACGTTTGAACCGCCGAGGCGCTAAGGTCGCAAAGGGGGCGCGGAGCGGGGATTTTGAATAAGGAGTGACGACCTTACTGTCGTCTTCTTTGGAGAAGGAAGAAGCTGCGAACATCGAACGTCGAAGGGAAGAGTTTAGCCCCCGGCGGGAGAAGGGGGGGGCGACGGTCATAGACGCGCCGCTACAGGTGCGGATGAGACGCTTGTAGCGGCGCTCTGTGAGCGTCGTGGCCGCTGGACCCGCGCGCAGCATTTCATTCCCACTTCGCCCGCGCGGGGGAAGTGGGACGCCGATTTTCCGCTTGTCCTTCCCTTTGGGCGCATTATGCTACCATTATGAAATCACTACACATTCGCGACGTTCCAGAGCAAACGATCGAACGACTCAAGCGACGGGCCAGCCGACATCACCGCTCGCTTCAGGGTGAATTGCAGGTCTTGCTGGAGGAAGCGGCGAAACAGTCCGTATGCGGTGGCGGTTCGGAATTCTCACTTCATACGGTCAGGACTCAAGGCAATCAAGACTGGTCCAGGGAGGGTCTTTATGAAGATTGAGCGGGGCACCAAGGTGCTTGTGGACACCAACGTGCTTCTGGAAGCAACTGACGAGGGGCGGCGACTTCATGCCCAAGCACTCGGCTTGTTTCGAAATGCTTCCGACGATGGGGTGGATCTTTTTCTAGGCACCCAAGTCCTCCGTGAATACCTGGTCGTAGCCACAAGGCCGGTTGAAAATAATGGGTTGGGCATGACGACGGATCTGGCTCTCGACAACATCAAACAGTTTCAAACAAGAGTCTCGTTGGTTGCGGAATCCCTGCAAGCCGGAGAGTTGTTCGTTGAATGGGCCGGTAAATACCGAATTCGCGGCAAGAGATTGCATGATTTGCAGATTCTTGCGACTGCATCGGTGGCTGGAATGCATGCGCTGATCACCGCGAATGAGAAGGATTATCCAGAATCCACGCCACTCAGCATTCTACCGCTTTCGGGGCTGGAGTGGTAGCGGGTGAAATGCGACGGTCATCCGTCTTCGCGCTGCGAGCTTCGCCGGGACAAGTAGACGCGCCGCTACAGTTTTCCCTTCTCTTCCCATCCAAAATTCAAAATCTCTTCCAGCATCTCCGCGTTCTCCTGATGCCCCGCACCCTGCTTGTAGGCGAGGCTGGCGATGGCCGGCAGCAGCGGATCGCCGCTCCAGCCGGTTCTTTCCAGATAGTCGCGGCATTCCGGCGTTTCCAGAATCAAACAGGTCTTGCGGATCGCGTCCGCCGGACTCAGTCGCTCGACCAGCCGCGCGTCCTGCAGGAAATAGTGCACGAGGTCGATCCCCGGCAGCCCGTCCTGATGGCCCCATTCCCAGTCCAGCACCACCAGGCCGCCATCCGCTTTCCGCAGCAGGTTCCACCGCGCGAAGTCCCCATGGCAAATCACCGGGGTGAGGCGTTCCCGTGAGAGTCGTTCCAACGCACGTTCGCCGCCTTCAAGTCCTGACAACGCCGCCGTGATGGCGGGCCACTCGGGAAACCCCGTGACCGGCTTCGGCGCCTGGTCCGTGATCCACTCGTTCAACAATCCGAGCGCGTCAGCAAACTCGCCCGGCCTAACCGCTTGTCCGGACAGATAAGGCATCCGCATCACCGTGACGCCCTCGCCGCGGTGCAGGCCGAGCATGCGGGGGACGCCTGCGGCCACCCGGTGAAGTTGCTCCAGGGCCCGCGCCTCCTCCTCCAGCAGTCGCGCCCCGGCCTCACCGAAGGAAATCTTCGCCACCTCCCAGCTTCCGTCTTTCCGATAGCTCGCGATCGCCCGTCGCACCCGGTGCTCCGGGCTGCCGAGCAGGACCCCGCAGGTTCCTGGGGCGATCCCGGTCAGGGGAGGGGACATGGGCGTTGACCCGCCCGTGAGGTGGGTTTTGGAAAGCATGCAGTCATGCAAGCCGACGCGCGCCAGACCGCGCAAGCCGGCCACCATCAGCCGGGCCAGCGCCCGTTGCGGTTGATAGAGCCCGAGCGCCCTTGCCGCCGCCTCACGGCCCGGCGGCAGTCCCAGCAGCACCCGCCCCTTGCGCCGGACCCGCCGCAAGCCTTGCGCCGGGGGATCGATGCAGGAAAGCACCTGGGAGAGGAGTTCGTGGTCCGTCATTGAAGTGAATGTAGCGGCGCTCTGTGAGCGTCGATGCCGGGGGGAAGATATTTGAACCGCAATGCCCTGTGAGCGTTAGCGAGCTTCAAATTGAGCGAAGCCTGTTGGCATGGACGTAGGGCAACGGAGTCAAAGTCGCAAAGGTCGCAAAGGTCGCAAAGGTCGCAAAGGTCGCAAAGGTCGCAAAGGTCGCAAAGGTCGCAAAGGTCGCAAAGGTCGCAAAGGTCGCAAAGGTCGCAAAGGTCGCAAAGGTCGCAAAGAGGGTGCAAAGAGGGTGCAAAGCCGGGACGATGGGTTTGAAATGGTAGGGCTCGGCGGCTCGCCGCGCCGGCTTTCCCGCCGCATGGCGGTGCGAATGCTTAGCAAACGAGAAGAGAAAGAACAGCCTCCGGCGGAAGAAGGCGAAGCGCGACGGTCATAGGCGCGCCGCTACAGGTGATGCGCTTGTAGAGTTGGCGGAGCAGGCCGGAGCCGCCCTACCCCTTCGTCCGTCTCGCATACACCGACCTCAAAACCCCCTTCTTGAACCGATAGACGTGATAGAGAATCCCGTCCACCACCAGATTGAGGTTCTCATCCTTGAACAGCTTGATCCCGTAGATCCGCCGGATCGCCCGCGGCTCGGCGGCCTGCCGCTGCATCCGCAGCACGTTCTTCATGTCGTCCTTGCCCAGGCTCTGCTGGCTGATGCTCTCGCCGTGCAGGCGGAAGTCGGCCAGGACTTCAGGCAGATAGACGAAACGTTTTCCGAGATGGGCGAGGCGGGCGTAATACTCCCCGTCCATGCAGTAGCCGAAGTCGATGTCCAGCAAGTGGCCTTCCGCGATCGTCGTCTCCCGCCGGTAGAAACAGGCGGTCGAGCCGATGTAGCAACCCTGTTGGATGAGAATCCGCCGGTCGAAGGGCAGCAGCGTCATCCGTCGGAGGAACGTTCCCGCCGCATCGATGAAGTCCCAGCAGCCGTAGATGACATCGGCCTGTGGCTGAGTCTCGGCGAAGTCCTTCAAAGTTCTGAGTGCCGCCGGTTTCAGCCGGTCGTCCGCATTCAGCCAAATCACCCATTTGCCTTGGGCCCGGCGGAAGCCTTTGTTGATCCCGTCGCTCATGCCCTTGTCGGGCTCTTGGAAAAACGATGCATGCGGAAAGCGGGCCACCACCTCCGCGGTGTCGTCCTTCGACCCCGCGTCCATCACCAGATGCTCGAAGCTCACGCCTTCCTGGGTCGCCACGCTCTGCAGGCACTCGCCGATGTAGTGGCCGTAGTTGTAGCTGGCGGTGACGATGGTGAAGTCCATGGGGAGGTAAATGCTGAAAAGCTGAAAAGCTGAGAGGAAGAGTCGGAGGTCGGTAGGGCGCGCTCCGCCGTGGGCCGCCCACTTGTCGCCAGCGGCGTGAGATGAGGAAGAGGAAGATTCTGGAGGTCGAAGGTCGAAGGTCGGAGAGCGAGGGGGCGAGGGGGCGAGGGGGC
>NZ_JBIKBQ010000077.1:0-20235 GCF_058122085.1 Luteolibacter sp.
CCAGGATTCCATCTGCAGTCCCCAGGTCCATCCGGCGGTCCGGTCGTTATAGTCGAGGCCGCCGACCTCGCCCTCGAGGCCCTCGCTCCACATCGCGTAGGTGAGAAACGCCCGCAGCACCGGGCGGCTGAAAAACTCGTCACCCAGGGAAACCTTTGGGGCGACCGTCAATTTGCCCAAGGTGCCGCCATCGCCATTCCGGGTCGAGGACGCCCAATCCACTCCGCCTTCGAAGGCGAGGCTGAACACGTCGGAAATCTGCCAGATCGGACGCAGGCCTCCCGAGACCCACTGCGGGTCGGGCGCGTCGGTGGCGAAGTCGGTGTATTGGCAGGCCATCGCCGCCCCGATGGAAAATTGCTCGGTCGGCTGCACCACCACCTGGTCCGTCACCCGGAACCGCCACAAGTCATGAGGATCCGGGCGGATGAATGAGCCGGAAGAAGTGTTGAACGTTTCAAACCCGGCAGTGAACGTCAAAGCCGCTCCGGTAGCGGCCTGGACCGAGAACGTGTGCAGGCTTTTTTCATCGAGAAACCCCTTGTGGTTTTCACCAGGCTCCTGACCTCGGGTTCCGGAGCCGCTTTCGCGACTTGGGCAGGCTTCTTCCGCGGCGTCGGCGCGGGGCCGCCGCGGACTCGGTTTTTAACTCGCGAATCCGGGATTCCAGCCGGCTGATCCGCTTTTCATAATCTCCGCTTAATGCGTCAAGCTCCCGCCTCAACTCCGCAGTCGCATCGTTCCGCGGCATCGCGGGCGTTGCGAATCCAAGCAGCAATCCGCCCGCACAAAACATCAGGGTTTTCACAAATGCAGAAAACCACCCGGCCGCAAGCACCGTCAAGCCGCTTCAAAATCCCCCTCTGCCAGGCCATCCGGATTTTTTCCGCAATGTTCGCTTGTGATGCGGCGCGCGGATTTGCTTAAACCAAGCAGGATGCGTCCGGGAAAATTCCATCTGTTGCGAGTCGCCGGGTTGTTGCTGGGTGCGGCGACCTGCCTTTGCGCGGAAAATTTCGCACCGCCTGCGGAAGGGCCGGTGGCGTTCCGCCGCGACCGGATTCCGCTGGACACGGAGGCGATGGCTGGTCTTTCCCGGCAGCTGGCGACGCTCGCGGAGGGGCTGGATTTCAAAACGGCCGCGAACCGCCGGGCCGTGGCACAGATGCTCGCCCTCTCGGCAGCACTGGACCCGGCTAACAGCAGGGCGAGAGAGCTCGTCGCCCTGTTTCAAAAAGACAAACGCCCGGCAGCCATCGATCCCGGAGAGGTGGCGAAATCCCGGGAGCGGATCTGGCAATATCTAATATGGCTGGAGGCGCCGGAGTCCGGAAGCCAAGGCCAGGCGCTGGCCGCCTGCCTGAAGGACGTCATGCGCATTTCCGATCCGGAACATCCGCGGGCGGAAGCCTTGCGCGCCGCCGGAGAACGCGGCGCATGGCAGGGCTGGATTCCGGGACTCGCCGCTTACGAGACCGCGGCAGCCGCAAAGCCAAAACCGCAGGAGAAAGTGGTGGCTGCCAATCCCGGAATCAAGCTTTCCCAGGCGCGGGTTTCCACGCGGCTTTGGAAAAATGTCGGCAAGGACCCTACCGCAAAATGGATTCTCAGCCCCGCGCCAATCCAAATGTCCGCCGGTATGAATCCGGCCGGGGAAGGTGAATCCAAACCCTTTTCAATAAGCATCGGCACCAAGCAGGGCGATCACCGATTCTCGCAACTGAGTATCTCGCTCCTTCAGGTCCTCCAAAAACTCCACGGCAGCCTTCCTCCCGGCGGGCACGTCTCCATCACCAGCGACGCCTTGGAAATGTCGTTGCTCTCCGACAAGCGCCAAACAATCAGCGCCGCCGCCGCCGTCCTCGCGAGTTCCGCGATTTCCGGCCGCGAGCCGGACGCCACGATCATCGGAATGATCGATGAACGCGGAGCCTTCAAGCTGCCGAACGGATTCTGGGAGCAGCTCCAGTCGTTAGGCCCCGGCAGCGGCGGACGCCTGGTCCTCCCCTCCTCCGCCGCCGCTTTCCTGCCCTCGATGCTGGCCTTGGAAAAGCCCGGCTTCTTTCTCGAATACGAAGTCCTTCTTGCCGCGAACTTCCAGGAACTCCTGGATTTAACGGAAAAATCACCCGGCGAAAACCTTGCGAAAGCCTCCGCGCAGTTCCGGGAAATTCGCGAAAAGACCGGATCCCAGGCAATCGGCCAATACCTTTCCAACAACTTCGTTCGCCGCCGTCTGGCGGAAATCACCCAGGATGCAGCCTACCACTACTCGGCAAAAATGCTCGCGCTCCAAGGCGCGGGAAATCGCCCCGCATTCATTTCCCGCGCGGTTCTTGCCTCCGAGCTCCGCCATGCCATCGAGCCCATCAACGGGCTCGTCAAACAGGACTTTTATAGCCTCGAGCTGTCGCAACTGAACCAGCTTGTATCCACTCAGGAACCTTGTCGGAACGAGCTGAATCGCCTTCTTCGCTATGCGGAAAAGGGCGACCGTGAGTTGCTGTCCCGTGTCCAGGACATGGTCGCCGCCATCCGGGCTCTGGAGCGGTCTCTCAAAACGCGCGATGAATTCGCCTCCGGGATCACCGATAGCTTTTCCCCCTACTCCACGCTGGTCCGTATTCACGCTGAAGTCACCGCGGAGCTCGCCACGGCAATCTCTGATTCCGAAGCCGCCCCAGCCCGTTAGATCATTCCGCACGGCGAATCCCGAGTCGCCCGCCTGCGAATTTGTGCGACGTTCCCGCCGAGCTCACCACGCCAGCAGCCGGGTGATCGCGGCGCGCAGCGCGGTTTCCAAAACCGCCGCCTCGCCGTGACTGAGCGGGATGGTCACCTTGCGCAGGGATTTGTCTTCCGTGGTCTGGCGGGAAATGCCGAGCAAATAGGGCGCGCGCTCCGGATCATCCTGATAGGTCAGCTCGAACGCGCTGTTGGCCTTCTCCGACTGATGGAAGAGCTTCGCCTGAGGCTGGCGGCCTTGCAACGTGGCGAGCACGGTCCCGAGATCGGACAGCGCCCATTTCATGATGATTTTGTTTTCCCAGTCGAACTGCTTTTCACCGGACTGCGCGGCGGCATCGACGAAGACGGCCCCTTTGGCGGGATTGAGACCGAAACGAACCACGCCGCCGCTGCCGCGGGAATTCGGCTTGTAGATCGCGTATTCGGGGGAGCGCTCGGTGGTGGACTGGGAGGATTCAAGGACGGTGTCTTTCATGGAATTGGTTGGTTGGATACTTTTGCAAAATGGCACGCTCAGAATCATCGCGCAATCAAAAAGTGTTCATAAGAACATTTTCAACCGAACAGTTCACTTGCCTTGAATATCCGGGGCGGAGGATTCAAAAATGAACCTTGGCCCGCCCCGCTCCCGCAGCCACGCTCCGCCGCAATGAACGCCCGCGTGTTGATCGACGGACCCTCGGAGCTCGTCTTCGACTATGCCATTCCGGCAGGGCTCGACGTGCGTCCCGGCTGCCGCGTGCGCATCCCGCTGCGGCGGAAATCCGCCACCGGCACCGTGCTTTCCACCGGCGAGCCGGAGCAGGCGGATTTCGCGCTGCGCGAGTTGGAATCGCTCATCGATCCCGAGCCGCTGATCACGCCGGTCCTTCTCCGCACCGCCGACTGGATCGCGCATTACTATGGCTCCAGCATTGAGTCCGTCATCCGCTCGGTGCTGCCGGAGGGCGTGCGCTCGGAGGAAAACTCCGCGAAGACCCGCCGTGTTGCCGTGCTCGATGCCGCGCCTGATCCGGCCGTGCTGGTGAAGTTGGAAAAGCGCGCGCCGCGGCAGTTCACCATCCTTTCCCTGCTCAGCCACGCGCCGGACATGCGCCTGCCCGTCGCCGATCTCGGCGATGGCAATGCCGCCGCGCTCAAGTCCATGGAAAAGGCCGGCCTGCTCCGCCTCGTCGCCGAGGAAGTCCGCCGCGATCCGGACGCCGACAACGTCGAGGAAATCCTCGAATCCAAGCCGCTCGACCTCAACCCCGGCCAAGCCGCCGCGCTCGATGTGGTGCTCGCCGCCGTCGCCAATCCCACCATGGCGAAACCCATCCTGCTGCTAGGGGTCACCGGCTCCGGCAA
The DNA here is from genome assembly GCF_058122085.1 of Luteolibacter sp. Taxonomy (NCBI): domain Bacteria; kingdom Pseudomonadati; phylum Verrucomicrobiota; class Verrucomicrobiia; order Verrucomicrobiales; family Verrucomicrobiaceae; genus Luteolibacter; species Luteolibacter sp. Next base: position 4,096 of record NZ_JBIKBQ010000077.1, read on the forward strand.
AACCGAGGTTTACCTCCAGGCCGCCCAGCGCGCACTCGACCTAGGGAAAACCGTGCTCGTCCTCGTCCCGGAAATTTCCCTAACTCCCCAGACCGTCCGCCGTTTCAAGTCCCGCTTCGCCGGCATGCAGGACCAGGTCGCCGTGCTGCACTCGAATCTCTCCCAGGGCGAGCGCTTCGACGAGTGGCACCGCATCCGCAAGGGCGTTGCGCGCATCGTCATCGGCGCGCGCTCCGCCGTCTTCGCGCCGCTGCCGGACCTCGGGCTCATCCTCGTCGACGAGGAGCACGAAAACACCTACAAGCAGGAAAACGTCCCGCGCTACCACGGGCGCGATGTCGCCGTGCTGCGCGCCGCCTTCGAGCCGTGCGCCATCGTGTTAGGCTCCGCCACGCCGTCGCTGGAATCCTGGAACAACACGCTCACCGGCAAATACGACCTGCTCCGCCTCAACGAGCGCGCCGACGGCGCCTCCATGCCGCTGGTCCGCGTCGTGGACATGCGCATTGAGCAAACCAAGCACAAAGGAGGCCCCGCCATCCTATCCGACAAGCTCCGCACCGCGCTCGAACAGCGGTTGGAAAAAGGCGAGCAATCCATCCTCTTCCTCAACCGCCGCGGCTTCGCCCGTTCCCTCCAATGCACCGCCTGCGGCCACGTCTGCCAGTGCCCGCACTGCGCCGTCGCCCTCACCTATCACCGCACCGACGAGCGGCTCGTCTGCCACGTCTGCGGCTACCAATCCATCGTCCCGCGCAAGTGCCCCGAGTGCCGCGATCCTAACATTCTCCTCCAAGGCTACGGCACGCAGAAGGTCGAGGAAGTGCTGACCAAGGTTTTCCCCAAGGCCAAATTCGCCCGCATCGACGCCGACGCCATGCGCCGGAAAAACGCCCTGCGCGACACGCTCGCCGCCTTCAAGGCCCACAAGATCGACATCCTGATCGGCACGCAGATGATCGCCAAGGGCCTGCATTTCCCCAACGTCACGCTCGTCGGCATCCTCAACGCCGACCTCGGCCTGCACGTCCCGGACTTCCGCGCCGGCGAGCGCACCTTCCAACTCATCACCCAGGTCGCCGGCCGCGCCGGCCGCGGGGATCTCGAAGGCGAGGTCATCGTGCAGACCTTCACCCCGCACTCGCCGTCCATCCAGTATGCGCGCAAGCACGACTTCGACGGGTTTTCCGAGCAGGAAATGGAGTTCCGCCGCGAGTTCTCCTTCCCGCCCTACGCGCACTGCGCCGTGCTGACCAGCCGCTCCACCCACGAGCGCCGCGCCGAGTTCACCCTTCAGACTCTCCACCTGCGCCTCGCGGAAAACCTGCCTGCCGGCATCACCCTCGGCGAGGTCCTGCCCTCGCCGCTCATCCGCTCGCACGGCCAGTTCCGCTTCCAGATCACCCTGCGTTCCCACCGCGCCCGCCCCCTCACCCGCCACGTCCAACAGATTCTGGCAAAAACCCCGCTGCCCGAGGACGTCACCGTCGTCTTCGACATGGACGCGCTGAATTTCTCGTGAGGAATGACCTCGTAAGGCTCTTGGCGTAGGGTTCGGGGCCAGAGCTATCGGCTAGGTTTTCACTGTAAGACTCCTTCATTCTCCGCTGCCCGTCTGATTACTCCCGCGCTTTCGGCAGCACGCGGCCAAACGCCACCCGCCAGCCGGTCAGCGCCGATGTGTTGAAAACCACGCGTCTCGGTGAGCCGTTGAATTCGTAGGCAACTTCGCCTGCCGTTCGACTCAGGATCGTCCCCACCGCGTCGCTCAGGCCGGGGTTTTGGAGTTGGCGAGGATCCACAAAATCCAGCGTCGGATTGATATGAAACGCGGTCAGCCCGTTGGTGGTCAGCGCGTAGAACACGGACCCGGCCGGCAATTTCAGCCGCTCATTGAGCAATTGGCTCAGATCATCCACGAAAATCGAAGCGCCGATCCCGCCCACCACCCGACTGTCCTTTTTCACGGGCACCGCAATAATGACCGACTTTTTTCCAGTCGATTTGCTGACCACCAAATCGCCACACACCGCCTCTCCGGCCATCAGTTTCGGAAAGTAGGCGCGGTCATCCAACTTTTGGCCGGCCAGTCCCTCGGCCTATGTGTGATACGTCCCGTCGGGGCGGACGAACCAGAGCACTTGCGGCAGCACCGGCGGCACGGACGCGCTCACCAGCGGTTTCATGCGTTCCCATTGGCCCGATCCCACCTCCTCCGTGCGGGCCAGAATTTCGAGCGTGTGCCGGGTCTGCAGCAAATATGCGTCTGCCAGGCTGCCGACTGCGGAGAGCAGCGCCTGGTCGTACGCGGCTTCCGTGCCGGCAACTGCCCCGGCCTTGGCCTGGGCGCGCGCGGATGGCATCAGACCGAGAGTCACAATCCACAAGCCGATGATTATGGAGAAAGTTTTCATGGCGACCTCCTTGGTTTTTCCCATCAAGGTTACATCCGAGAAGGGTATCAATAAACCACACCTCCCGCGTTTTTTCAAGTCACAGGCTCCGTGGCATGCGGGAAGAGCGAAAGAGAGGTGACCTCTGTCAAGATTTGAACCGACCCCATTTCCCCTTTGTTTACGAAAACTTGCAGAAGTCAATCCATCATCAAAACGACCGTCACACCCGCTCGAGCTTGATTGGGTAGGTGTTGGCGGAAGCGAATTGCGCGACGTAGATGCTTTCGTCCCGCGCGACGACCAGATCGTGTGGATGGATGAAGTTGCTGCCGGCCGAGGCCATTTTCCGGAGCTTGCCGGCATCATCGTATTCCGGGGCCGTTCCGCCGATGTTGGACAAGATTTTGAAGTCGCGGTCGAGCACCGAGAGGAATCCGCGGGAGTCACGGTCGGCAGGCCAGTTGTCGGCGAGATGGGCGATGAAATAGTGGTTTCCCTTTTTCTGGATCTGGCGGGGATTGCCACCCGGCATCGCGACGCGGAACTGTTCCTTGCCGTGATCGTCGAGCTTCATGAGATACTGCTGGTCACTCATGGCGATGAGCAATCCGTCGTCATAAATGCCGCCATGGGGCCCCCAATGGGTGACGCCGCCCTCCGCACCGCCGAACATGCCGGTGGCTTTTCCATCCGCTCCGAAACACTGGATGTAGTCACGCCCGTAACCGTCGAGGGTAAAGAAGCGTCCGTCCGGCGCATGCAGCGTCCATGATGGCCGGTATTGGTCCTGTTTCTCATACTTGCCGGAATCAGACGGCCAGTGCCACTCCCCGAGGATCTCGCCGTCGAGAGTGGTCTTGAAGAACGCGTTGCGCTTCAGGTCGGTCAGATAGAGGACTTGTCTCGCGCCCTCCTTGACGATCGAAAGGCCGTGGGCGCCGGGGAACGCGGCACCCCATTTTTGCACGAGCTTCCCGTCCTTGTCGTAAATGATCACGTTGTTCCGCACCTCGTCGGTTAGGAGGACGATATGGCCGGCATCGTCCTCAACGATGCCATGGCAGTTCATCACGGGGGTGTCTTTACCGAGCACGCCCCAGCCGGGAACGATCCGGTAGCGGAAGTCGCCATGGCCGAGGACGGGAGGCGCCGGGTTGGCCCTGGCGCGAGTGAGGGCCGCGGTGCCGGCAAGCATCGTGCTGGCGAGAAATTGTCTTCGGTTCATGAGTCGAGGGAAATCAGGCGGGAGGAAATCATCTTCCTTTTTGAAAAAAAGGATACGCGGCGGCTGCGGCTAATCCTTCGCTGATTGCGGGTTGAGGCGTCACATCCTCCCGCTGGCGCTCAATTCCTGGCGGAGGATTTTTTCTTGGTTCCCCCGTCCTTGGCAGGGTCGTAGCGCGGATTCGGGGTCGGCATCTGGGCATTCACCTCTTTCCGCCCGATACTGGTATCCAGGCTCTCGACCATCCCCGCCCGCGCCGGGTTGAGGAACTCGTTCTTCTCGTTTTTGAAGTCCTTGGCTTTCTCCGTCTATTTCGCCACCAGCGCGGGCGGCGCAATCAGCGGGCCGTGGACGGTATAGTAAGAGAAATACAGCAGGAATGGAGTGTCGCGCTTGGTCTTGTCGAGGAAACCGATCGCCGCATCAGTGATTGCGAGGAAATTGCTTTTGGGGTGAAGGCCGTTGAAAGAGCGGGTGACCGGACCGGAGGCGGGGAAAAAGGGGGTTGTGCGGCAGAGGTTAGAGGTGAAGATGAATCCGCGCGCCATTTCCTCCGGCTCGCAGGCGTCGGATTCGAGCGTGAACGGCAGCGCGTGGAATTGGAACCTGCCGCTCTTCACATACTCGTCGAGCCGCTGGCGGCGGGCTGGTGTCTGGCCATCCCAATCCTCGAGCACCTTCGACATCACCCAGCCCGGCCCCGTCCAGGCGAAGCGCTGTTCCGGCGGCAGGCTCTTGGACTGGTCCATGATGTCCATGGCCTTGGCGATCATGTCCGTCCGGTAATGGCGGACGATCTCGCTGACACGATGCGTGTAGCCGATGTCAAAGTGCGTCTTGATGATGACGATGACTTCACGCACGGGCGATGGCTTTGGCGGCGGCTCCTGCGCGATGCCGCGCGGAAGCGCGGCCACAATGGCGAACAGGAGAATCAGCTTCTTCATGGGGTTCGTTAGTTCTCAAGTAAATGAAACACCCTCAGCGCGCCGTCCAAGACGCGAACGCGGATGGTGTGTTTGCCCGCGGGCAGCCCGTCGGCGAGCATCAGCGCCCATGGCAGATGCAGGCCCTGGCTCCATGCGGTGGCCGTGTTCACGGTTTGCTCCGGACGATCATCGATGCGGAAGGCAATGGTGCGCGCGTCCGGACCGCTGGTGATCATCAGGCCAACACCTGTGCCCTCAACCGTGAACTCAAACTCAGCACCCGGCGTGGTGGCGACCAAGGCCGGAACATTCACATATCCCGCCCGGGTTCCCTTGCCATCGGTCGGCTGCCATTGCGGATCGAGCGTGAAGCCGTTGAGAAGCCGCGCTTTCTTCAGATCGCCGAAGCGGCCTTGGCCATAGCCGGCCGGGTCCAGCGGCGGCGGAAGCGGGTGAGGTTTCATCTCGGAAGTGGTTGCCCGCCATGCCGCGTCGAGCAAGCGGTTGATGCTGTTGGCATACACCTGCTGACCGTAGGGCGAGGGATGGAGATCGCGGAAATCTCCCGCCCAGGTGAACTGCCCCGCGGTGATCCGTTCGCTGACTTCACGCGAGAGATTCACGGAAGGACAGCCATAGTGGTCCGCCACCCGCTCGTGCGCGGCGACGGTGTAGGGCGATGTTCCCTCTTTCCACTTTCCAAAGTGAATGTCGTGAACGAAGTGCAATTCCACGATGTCGGTTTGCGGACTCACGCGCCGCACATGGCGCACGACCCCTTCCATGCCGCGCAGGGCCAGCGCCGCCGCGTTGGGCTGACTGTCGTAGTTGTGATCGTTCACCGCCGCCTCCACGAACAGCAGGTCCAACGGCCCGCGCGCCAGGACATCCGTCTCCAAGCGGAACGCATGGGGCACTGAGCCGAGCGACGGAATGCCGGCGGCGATGAAGTCGAACTTTGTGTCAGGAAAGCGCTGTTTCAGATGGTGCATCACCGCGTCGCGCCAGCCGGGGTTGAAGGTGATCGAGCCACCGAGGAAAGCGACCCGCCCGGTCTTCTCGCGCTCGAACTTCGCGCGGCTGTTGGCCAGCCCGTCACGCAACTGGAAGTATTCGCGCCCGCCCGGCAGCACCGTGGTGTGCCGCATGATGAACCGCGCCGAGGCGAATAGCTCCGGCAGCGGGAAATGGTGCCCGTTGCTCGCAGCGGTCCCTTCCTTGACCGTCACCAGTTCCATCGTGTGTCCGAGTGCTTGCAGCCGCCGTTGCGCTTCGAGCGTGTTCTGTTCCGGCGGCACCACGCGGTCATTGAGGCTGATGACATGGCGCAGCGGAATCTTTGCTTTTGCAATCGGGTCCAGCAAATCCACCGGATTGCCGCGCCAGGCGCGCAGTTCCGCCTCGTCCTTGAAGCCGTAGTATTTCAATGCCTCCGCCGTTTCCCTTTTTGCGCCGGGCCAGCCGAGCGGCCAGCTTTTCAAGTCCAGCACCGGCGTGTCCGCATAGATGCAGGCGATGCGGTCCGGATGCCGCGCGGCGTAGCGATAGGCGTGCAATCCGCCGCGGCTGACCCCTTCGAGCGCGGGTTTACCGGCGAAACCACGCTGTTCGGTTAGGTACTTGTAGAACAGGTCCATCAAATCCAGCGCCGCGTCGCAGCCGATCAGGTCGAGGCACTCGATGTAGGCGACCGCCCAGCCGTGGCGCAGCAGTTCGAGATCCACCTCCGCGTGGAAGTCGGGAAACGAAGTGCGCCAGACCCACGGCTTGCCCGGCGCGGCGATGGCGGGCTGGGTGATGAAACAGGATTTTCCTCCGACCGCGAAATTCAGCCGCTTGAAGCCGTGCCAGTCCGTGTCCGCGCCTTCGACCACTGCGGCGGCCTTCTCGACAAATCGTCCGTCCGCGTTTCTAGCGGAATCCTGCGGACGCGCGGGCACGGGTTCGCCCGCCAAGGCCGGCAGGGTGGCGAGGAGAGAGGTCAGCGTGAAGATGCGGTTCGGGTTCATGGGTTGATTAGTTGATCGGAGAACGGGCCACCGACCGGTTTTGTTTCACCAGTGCTGGAGTGATTTCGCTATTTCGCCTCCAAGCACGCCGATTTCGGCGGCGCACACGCAGTCGCCGGCGGCGGCATGAAGCGCGGTGAACTTGAAATAACGGCCTTTCGCCTGCCTGGCGAACATGACCTTCTGCTGCTCGGGGCTGTTGACAATGTTGCTGAACTCGCCGGTGGCGACAGGGTCGCCCCAGGTCCGACCGTCGGCGCTGACATGGAAGGCATAGCGATCCACATTGCCGATGGCGGTGCCATCCTGGCGCGGGAGGTAGAGAAGGCCGGTCAACTCATGCATGCCGCCCATGTCCACGACGACCTCCTGCGGCGGCGGCTGGCGCCCGGCCGCGGTGTGCGTGTGCCAGAGCGTGGCGGGGTTGTCATCGATCGCGTTGAAACCGGGCGCGCCCTCGCAGGTGGCGGAAACGATTTTCCAGTTCTTCTTCGACAGGCCCTTCTCGAGGTGCGGGGTGATGCTCCTGCCCGCCTCCTTGCGGCTCGACTCCGGTTCCAGATAGACACCAAACTCGGAAATGGCCGGACAGGCGCAGGCCTTGGTGATGCGCAGGCGGACTTTTTCGCTGGTGAGCGCCTGTCCGCGCCACAAGCGGCGTGCGCCGATGCAGGTGCCGGCCGAGCCGGCCTACGGCGAAGACTGCGGGGTTTACCGTGCGCTCGGATTCGTGCCGCTCAGCGAGAATCGCAGCGGCCGGCCGCGAAAAAAAACAGCCGTAAAGGCCCGGAACAAGGGAAAGCCATGAACCCCTCTGGAAACGCATGGACGGTTTCCTGACAAATGCCTGATCTTCCGCTGGAAGATGCCGAGCGAATCCCCGATCCCTGTCGAAATCCTTGCCCCCCGCGCGCTCCTCCATTACATCCTCCGCGTGCTCACGATTCACAAGCTTACCAAGACCCTCGGCGGCCGCTGCCTGCTCCGCGAGGCTGAAATGTCCATCAACTGGGGCGAACGCGTCGCCCTCGTCGGCCCCAACGGTGCCGGCAAGTCCACCCTTTTCCGCATGATACTCGGCGAGGACTCGCCCGACGAGGGCACCATCGAGCGCGACGAATACGCCATCACCGGCTACCTCCCGCAGGAAGCCGGCGAGCCGACGGACGAGACGATCCTCGAGATCGCCATGGGCATCACCCCGGAAATGATCGGCCTGCTCCGCATCATCCGCGAGGGCGAGAAATCCGGCGACCTCTCCAGCCCGGAGTTCGGAAAAGCCCAGGACCAGTTCACCGCCCTCAACGGTTACCAGCTCGAACCCAAGGCCAAGAAAATCCTCCACGGCCTCGGTTTCAAAAGCGACGATTTCAACAAGCCCGCCCGCGAATACTCCGGCGGCTGGGTGATGCGCGCCCACCTCGCCCAGCTCCTGACCATGGAGCCTGACCTGCTCATGCTCGACGAGCCGACCAACCACCTCGACCTGCTCTCCCTCCTCTGGCTCCAGCGCTACCTGTTAAATTACTCCGGCGCCATCCTCATGATTTCGCACGACCGCGACTTCATGGACTCCATCATCGAGACCGTCGTGGAAATCGATCCCGACGCCGCGAAGCTCAATTCCTACACCGGCAACTACAGCTCCTACCTCGAACAGCGCGAAGCCCGCTTCGAACAACAAACCCAAGCCTACCGCAACCAGCAGAAGGAAATCGAGCACGTCCAGGAATTCATCGACCGCTTCCGCCAGGTCGGGTCGAAAGCCTCGCAGGTCCAGTCCCGCATCAAGTCGCTCGAAAAGTTAGAACGCATCGAAAAGCCGCGCACCCCGCGCAAGGCCTTCAAATTCAGCTTCCCCCAGCCGCCGCGCTCGAACCAGAAAGTCATCGAGCTCCAGAAAGTCAGCCAAGCCTACGGCGACAAGCAGATCTACAAGGACCTCGACCTCACCATCGAGCGCGGCGACCGCATCGTCCTCGTCGGCCCGAACGGCGCGGGCAAATCCACCCTCATCAAGATCCTTGCCGGCCAGATCCCCATCAACGGCGGCAAGCGCGAGGTCGGCTACGCCACCAAGATCGGTTACTACTCGCAGCACCGCTCCGAGGCCCTCAACGAAAACAACACCGTGCTCGAGGAGGTCATGGGAGCCTGCACCACCCTCCGCGAGGAGGAGGCCCGCTCCATTCTCGGCTCCTTCCTGTTCCGCCGCACCGACGTCGAGAAGCGCTGCGGCGTCCTATCAGGCGGCGAGAAATCCCGGCTCAACCTCGTCAAGTTCCTCGTCGATCCGCCGAACCTCCTGCTCATGGACGAGCCGACCACCCACCTCGACATCCTCTCCATCGACTCGTTAGTCCAGGCGCTGAAAAACTACGAAGGCACGCTCGTCTTCATTTCCCACGACGTCCACTTCATCCGCACCCTCGCGGAAACCACGCTCCACATCAACAACGGCACCGTCACCCGCTACACCGGCGGCTACGACTACTTCATCGAGAAGAGCGGTCTCATCGACGACCGCAGCGCGGTGACGGCGTAAGCGCCTCCGAAGGCCAGCCCGACGCTCTCAACGACCCGGCCTTGGCCGGCGGCTCGGCGGGTTTCGTAGAATTTGCTCACCACCCACCACGCCTTCTTGCGCTGCCCTTTGTCGGAAACGAGGTCCTTGCGGTTCCAGCCATCCTGGTTGAGCGGATGGCGGCGGGTGGGCGGTCCGGATGAAGTTGCAGCCAACGGCTTTGACCTCGTTGAGAATCATCGCGGCATCAGCATCGGAAGAGGCGCGTCCTAACCGTTGGGGGATCTCCTCGTGGAGGTTGACCCCTTTCAGGAGAACCGGTTTGTCGTTGAGCAGCAGGTCGCATCCCTTGATCTCGATGCTGCGGAAGCCGATCTCGCCTGTCAGGAAATCTCCGCCCGCGGAAACCGTCGTCGGGTAGAGCTTGGGAGTGGTTTGGGTGGCGAGGTTCGAGTGGCGCAGCGCTTGCAAGGGCAAGGGCAAGCCAAACCGCCGCCGGACCAGGCAGGCCGGGCGCGATGGGGATTTGCGGGCGGGTGCTGACGTAAAAAGGCCGCTGAATGTCGCACTCAGCCGTAGACAGCTCCCCTGGCATTTGAGTAGCCTCCCTGCAGGGCCAGCCAACCAAGTTCCCCTACGGACACACTGTCCACACACACCGCACTAACGCCGTCCGCCGCTATTTTTCACCGACCATGACCGCCACCCAACTGAATCCCACAAGCCAACCCGTGGCGACCTCCGCCGAAGGGGCGCTCACCGCCGAGCTTCTCGCCACCTTGCGGGGAGTCTATCAGATGAACGCCGCGGACCGCGCGTGCCACAACGCCGTCACCAGCACTGACACCAGCACTGACACCAATTCGCTGGCGCTCATCCCGCCAAGGAAAAGAATGGGACGGGAAATGACGAGGCTTCCGAGTTTCATACTGCGGAGAACCAAAAGCTCACTTCGCCGGAGCGTCACACCCCGCAGTCGTTCTATCACCAATATGTCGGCCGGCCGCTCTCCGAGTTCGTCTGCCTCTACAACGATCCGCACAACGAGTTGGACCGCCACTACAGCTTCGACCGCGCGCGCAACATCGTCGGCAACGAGTGCATGCATTTCGTCAACATCGACACCGCGCCGATGAAGCAAATCGCCAAGGCGTCCATTCTCGCCAACGAGCCGCTCTGGTTTGCCGTCAACATGGACTTCGACCAATCGCTCGAACACGGCCTGATGAAGCACCGCCTGTTCGATTACGAAACACTCTTCGGCATCGACCTCGGCATCAGCAAGGCCAACCGGACGCGTTTCCACTCCGGGGCGTCCGGCCACGCGATGGCGCTGATGGGCGTGGACCTCGCCGCCGATGGCCAGACCCGCAAGTGGCTGGTCGAAAACAGCTGGGGCGACGAGAAGGGCGACAAGGGCTGTTGGACGCTTCACGACGACTGGTTTGACGAGCACGTTTACACGTTCATCGTCCACCGCCGCCACGTGCCTGAAGACATCCTGAGTCATTTCAATCAGGACGTCACCGTTCTGCCAGCCTGGTATCCGGGCGCGCAGTGTGTCCGCTCCGCGTCAAGCCCGGCATGAGGACGCACCGATCAGCCGGACCCATGGGGGCGCTATTGTTAGCCCTCGCCGCGGCCACACTCGCCCCCGCCGCCGCCTTGTCCCCTCTCGACCTCCGTTGCGAAGGGCTCAACGAGCCGCTCGCGGCGTCCTCCGCGCCGCGCCTGTCATGGCGCGTCGCGGCCAAGGATCGCGGCCAAGCGCAGTCTGCCTGGCAAATCCTGGTCTCTAGCAGCTCGGATCTCCTCGCCAAGGATCGTGGCGACCTCTGGGATTCCGGCAAGACGGCGGCCGGGCGCGAACCGTCCGTCCATTACACCGGCGCACCGCTCGCCCCCGGCGGAAACTATCATTGGAAAGTCCGCTGTTGGGACGCGGGCGGCGGACCGTCCGCGTGGAGCCAACCCGCCGTCATGGAAATCGCGCCGCAGTCCCCTGCCGACTGGCAGGGCGCCCGCTGGATCGACGACGGCAAGCCGCTGCCGGCCCGCGACGAGGATTTCTACCAGCCCGACCCGGCGCCGCTGTTGCGGCGCGAGTTTGAGATCTCAAAACCCGTCGTCCGCGCCCGCCTGCATCTGGCAGGTCTGGGGTTCTGCCTGCCGAGCCTCAACGGCAAGCGGCTCAACGACCCGGTGCTCGACCCGCCGTGGACCGCCTTTGACAAGCGCATCCTGTTCCGCAGCCACGACGTGACCGCGGAACTATCCGAAGGGAAAAACTGCCTCGGCCTGACCCTCGGCAACGGTTGGTACCATCCGCTGCCACTGCGCATGTGGGGCCAGCGCAACATCCGGGACACTCTCGCCACCGGTCGGCCGCGCGTCATCGGCTTGCTGGTCGTCGAGCATCCGGACGGCACCCGCACCACCCTCACCACCGGCCCCGGCTGGACGACCCACAGCGGTCCCACCGTGAGGAACAGCGTCTTCCTCGGCGAGGAGCGCGACGCCCGGCTCGCCCTGCCCGGCTGGGACCGCGCGGGCTTCGACGCCTCCCCGTGGCAACCCGCGCGGGTCGCCGACGCTCCGTTGGAACCGCTCAAGCCGCTGCTGGCAATGCCGCCGGTCCGCGCCACAGGGACGATGCCCGCCATGGCGGTCACCACCCCCGCGCCGGGCGTGCACATCGTGGACTTCGGGAAAAATTTCACCGGCGTCCCGGAAATCAAGCTGAGTGCGCCCGCCGGCACCCGCATCACCCTGCGCTACGGCGAGCTGCTCCACGCGGACGGCACGCTCAACCCGATGACCAGCGTCTGCGGCCAGATCAAGGGCATGCGCAAGAATGACAAGGGTGAGGAAGTTTCGGTCGGCGGTCCCGGCGCGCCGGCCATCGCCTGGCAGCAGGATGTTTACACCGCGCGTGGCGGCGAAGTGGAAATCTATCGCCCGGATTTCACCTTCCACGCCTTCCGCTTCATGGAAATCACCGGCCTGCCGGAAACTCCGAAACCGGAGGACTTCCACGGCCTCACCCTCCACTCGGACCTCCCCGACGCCGGATCGTTCTCGTGTTCTAACGAGCTTTTCAACCGCATCCAGGAAATCACCCGCCGCACCTTCCTCAACAACGTCGTCAGCGTGCAGTCCGACTGCCCGCACCGCGAGCGGTTCGGCTACGGCGGCGACATCGTCGCCACCAGCGAGGCGTTCATGATGAATTTCGACATGGCCGGATTCTACGCCAAGACCGTGCGCGACTTCGCCGACACAGCACAGCCCGACGGCAATTTCACCGACACCGCGCCCTTCGTCGGCATCAATTATTGCGGCGTCGGCTGGGCGATGGTCCACCCGCTTTTGCTGGAGCAACTCTACCGGCATTATGGCGACAAGCCGCTGATCGAAGAACAACTGCCCGCCGCCATCCGCTGGTTCGAGCTGGAGGCCTCCAAGCGCGAGAACAGCCTTGTCGTCAAAGGCCTCGGCGATCACGAGGCTTTGAAAAAGATCGCCGGACCGGTGATCACCACGCCGATGTTCATCGACACCGCGCGCCGCATGGCCCGGCTCTCCCGCATCGTTGGCAAAGAGAACGATGCCGCCCGCTTCGAGAAGATGGCGGAGGAATCCGCGGCCGCATGGACCAAGTCCTTCCTCGACCCGCAAACCGGCAAGATCGGCGGCGGATCGCAGTCAGAACAAGTCATTGCGCTCGGTTTCCGCGCGATGCCGGAGAGCACCCGGCAGGCCGTGTTTCTCCACCTCGCCAAAAACCTCAATCCGCGCAGCGACGGCCCCAGCCTCACCACCGGCATCTTCGGCACGCGATTCCTGTTGGAAGAACTCTCGCAACGCGGCCGCCACGATCTCGCCTACGCGCTGGCCGACCGCAAGACCTTCCCCTCATGGGGCTGGATGCTCGAAAACGACGCCACCACCTTGTGGGAATCCTGGAAGGAAAGCGACAACACATTCTCCCACAACCACCCGATGTTTGGCTCGATCTCCGCCTGGTTCTTCCGCCATCTCGGCGGCATCCAGGCGGCCGACGACGCGGTCGGCTTCGACCGCATCACGATCCGCCCGCAGCTCGCCAAGGGGCTCGAATGGGTCAATTGCTCGCATCGCACGGTCCGCGGACCGATCGAATCGAACTGGAAGATCGCCAAAACGGGCACCGAGTTTGAAATCGTCATCCCGCCGGACGCCACCGCGGAAATCGAGCTGCCCGCAGGCACCATCACCGAATCCGACAAGCCCCTTGCCGAAGCCGAAGGCGTAAGCGTCCTCAAGTCGTCGGGCAACCGGATGAAAGTCACCAGCGGACGCTACCGTTTCCTCGTCGTCCCATGAAACTCTTCCTTTCCGTCCTGCTCGCCGTCTTTTCCGCGAATGCCTGCTTTGGAGCCTCGAAAGTCAAGCCCCTCAACGTGCTCGTGCTCTACGCCGACGACTGGCGCTTCGACACGCTGGGCTGCGCGGGCAATCCGGTGGTCAAAACGCCGAACCTCGACCAGCTCGCGGGCGACGGATTCCGGTTCACGCAAAATTGCGTCACCACCGCCATCTGCGGGGTGAGCCGGGCCAGCCTGTTCACCGGCCAATGGATGTCGCGGCATGGCAACAAGGGCTTCGCCGCTTTCGAAACGCCTTGGGCGGAGACCTATCCGGGCCTGCTGCGTTCCAATAATTATTTCGTCGGCCACATCGGCAAGTGGCACAACGGCAAGTTTCCTGCGGAGAATTTCGACTTCGGCCGGGCGTATTCCGGGACCCACTGGATCAAGCAGCCGGACGGCACGCAGATCCACGTCACCAAGAAGAATGAGAACGACGCGCTCGAATTCCTCAAGACCCGCCCGGCGGACAAGCCGTTCTGCCTCACGCTGGCGTTCTTCGCCACCCACGCCGAGGACGGCAACCCCAAGCAGTTCCTGCCGCAGCCCGAGAGCATGGCGCTCTATCAGGACGTGACCGTCCCGCTGCCCAGGACCGCCACGGACGAAGCGTTCCGCAAACTGCCGCCCTTCATCGCCAACGAGAAGAACGAAAGCCGCGTGCGCTGGCACTGGCGCTTCGACACGCCGGAGAAATACCAAGAGATGATGAAGAACTACTACCGCCTCGCCACCGAGGTGGACGCCACCTGCGGCCGCCTGATCGGGGAGTTGAAAAAGCAGGGCCTGCTGGACAGCACGCTCGTCATCTTCGTGGGCGACAACGGCTACTTCCACGCGGAACACGGCCTCGCGGACAAATGGTATCCACACCAGGAAAGCATCCGGGTGCCGCTCATCGTGCGCGACCCGCGGCTGGACCCCTCAAAGCGCGGCGGCACCAATGACGACTTCACGCTCAACGTCGATCTCGCGCCGACCATCCTCGCCGCCACCGGCGTCAAGGCGCCCGCCACGATGCAGGGCCGCGACGTCGCGCCGCTTTACCTCGCAGCGAAGAAGCCAGCCTGGCGCGACGAGTTCTTCTATGAGCTCGCCACCGTTGGCAACGTGGCCAAAATCCCCTCCTCCGAGGCGCTGGTGCGCAAGGACTGGAAGTATTTCTACTGGCCCGACTTCAAGCTGGAACAACTCTTCCATGTCGAAGCCGACCCCTTCGAGGAAAACGACCTCGCCAAGGATCCCGAGCAGGCAGCCCGCCTCGCGGAAATGCGCGCGCGCTTCGCCGAGCTCAAGGCCGCCGCCCGATAGAACGGGTTTTCGCCAATCCGTAACATCCCCATCCAATCCCATGCAAAACCCCAATCTTGAGCCCTTCATCGACCGCCCGCAGCAAGAGGCTCCCATCCGCTGGCCATCGCGACGTTTCTAATGGCGGTCGTGCTGGTACTGCCCTGTGGCGCAGCATCGAAGAAGCAGATGACTCTGCCGGACCTGACCAAGGGTGAAGCCATTCCCGAGGGGGCCAATCACGATTGGACGCTCGGGGCCGCCGGCGCCCGCGGCTGGATGTACAGCGACAAGCTCGAAACCACCGCCGCCCGCCAGATCGCGATCACCCAGGCGGACAAGGTCTCGCCGGCGGACGGCGTTCTCAAGGCGGGCGACGTGATCCTCGGTGTTTCGGGAAAGCCGTTTTCGCATGACCCGCGCGTCGAGGTCGGCAAGGCGCTGACGATCGCCGAGTCCGAGGCCGGCAAAGGAAATCTCAGCATCACCCGCTGGCGCGATGGCAAGACGGAGGAGGTCGTTTTGAAACTCCAGGTGCTCGGCACTTACAGCGCCACCGCGCCCTACGACTGCCCGAAGTCGAAACGCATCTTCGAGCAAGGCTGCAAGGCGCTTGCCGAACGCATGCAGGATGCCGCTTATCCGAGAAAACAAAACCCGATCACCCGCTCGCTCAATGCGCTCGCGCTACTGGCCAGCGGCAACCCGCAATACCTGCCGCTGGTGAAAAAGGAGGTGGAGTGGGCGTCCGGTTATTCCGCCGACGCGATGCAGACCTGGTATTATGCCTACGTCATCATGCTTCTATCTGAATACCAGCTGGCGACCGGCGACGCTTCGTTCATGCCGGGCCTGGAGCGTCTCACGCTTTCATCGGCCAAGGGCCAGAGCATCGTCGGCTCGTGGGGCCACAAGTTCGCCGGCCCTGACGGCAGACTCGTCGGCTACGGGATGATGAACGCCCCCGGCGTGCCCCTGACGATTTCGCTGATCATGGCCCGCAGCGCCGGAATCAAGGACCCCGCCGTGGACCTCGCCATCGAGCGTAGCTCACGGCTCCTGCGTTTCTACATCGGCAAGGGAGCGGTGCCTTACGGCGACCATCACCCGTGGACGCAGACTCACTAGTGTCTGCGTAAAATTTTATTTGTCGGTTAGTGAATTTTAAAATTGTACGATTTTGAGGATGTATACAATTGGACAGGTGCCCGCCAAATCACACCGAATCAAATTATCGAAATCCGAACGCCATGAACTCGAAGCCCTCCGCGATCAAAAGAGCGGCAAGGCCTCCGGCATCATGCGTGCGGTCGCATTGTTGCTTTCCGACGAAGGCCCGCATGGTCCTGCCATGAAGG
>NZ_JBIKBQ010000078.1:0-19930 GCF_058122085.1 Luteolibacter sp.
CCCTGTCTGTTTACTCATGGTGTTGGTTGATTTGAAACGTTTGTTCAAACAGGCGATGTCGGAACATCGCCCGATCAACCAGCACCAATCGATTTTAACATTTTAACGAAAAAAAATCCTCTTCCTGTCTCACCTGAACTTGCAGATGGAACCCGGCCCCTTGAAAAAGGCTACTGGAACAGCCGTCTCTTATTTCACCGGAGGCCCTCCGGAGAGCAATGGCTTTTGGCCAAAGGCATACCCCTCGCTGATCTTTATCCGGGCGGATCAGCGGGCCGCGCAAGTGACCGGGCCGGTCTGATGCGGACTTCGATACCGTTCACGCGATAAGACCAAGCGCCTTGAGGGTGGCGAGGATGGCGGTGATTTGATCGGTGCGCTTTTTGTTTTTGCGTCCGAAGCAGGCGGCGAGGGATTCGGGGTCTTGGCCGATGGTGGGCAGGAGTTTGCGGACGGCGGCGACTTGGGCGGGGAGATCGGCGGGCCAGTCGAGGATGACAATGGGGACGGCGGTGTCCGGGGTGTCGTCGTCTGCGGAGAGGCCGATTTCGGACTGTTTGGCAGTGGCAGCGCCGGGAGCTTGGAAATCCGGGCGGAGCCAACGGACGTGGCCGCGCTTTTCTTCAGCGGCGCGCTCGTGGTTGAGGGTGACGAGGCGGGTGAGGATGGCTTGTTCGAGCGCCTCGGCATCCGGACCGCCGCTGGCGAGGATGTCGGCGGGCGGTGTGGCGGGTGCGATGCCGGTCCAGCCGTAGGCTTCGAGGACGGCGGCGTCGAGGTCGTCGTGAAGCTGTTTGAGGACGGAGACGAGGCCTTGGTCGTGGATGATCTTGTCCTTGGCGTTCAGGGCTTCGCCGGAACGGAGTTTTTCGAGGACGTTGTAAATGCCGGTGAGCGTGAGGTCGGGATGCTGCGCTTGTTGGCGTTTGCGGTGTGCGTCGAGGCGCTCGCCAAGGTCGCGGATGCGCTGCTTGAGTGCGCCTTCGTCGAGCGCGGGGAATGGGAAGGCGCTGAACGACACTGATTTAACATATGTCGGATCGTTTCCGACTCCAAGTTTTGATCCTGTTGTCTCCGCCCAGATAAGATGCGGCAGAGAGGAAAGAATCCCTAGATCATGAGCATCATCCATTGCAAATGCGATGAGCTTGCTATCAGGCAAAATGGTTGCATCGAGAAACGAGAAAAAGCGACGACGTGTTGTTTTGACGGTTACAATGTAGCGCGAGAGACCCACTGCCATCGCCCGCCAGGCCGGGCATGGCTCTCCAAAAATCCACCAGTTGTTTTTTCGTGTTGGGCGTGGGTTTTGATCTCGGTGTGGTTTGATGTGGACCAGCAACCACTGGAAGCATTCGGGATAGCGATCGGCGAGTTCGTCTTGTGATAGCCCAAAGAAATCAAGAGCCCAAAGTGATCGGTTGGCAGCCATAATGTCACGGCCATTGAGATAGGGACGAATGTGATTTTCTAGATCATGCCGCTTGCCGAGACCAAGCTCAACAGCTTGACTGTGCGATACGAGGAAATCGAGACCGTGAGGCTCCATTCCAGGAGAGCTCAACTCGCTGTTTGCTTGGAGATGTCCACACGATGTTAGGTCCGCGCCGATTTGAAGATTGGCGGCGAGGACGCCACCACTCCTTGAGAGCGACACTTCGTGCTCGCCGTCTTCGTGGGCTTGCTCGGCGACGACTTTTTCGAGGATGCCCTCTGCATGGCCGGGGGCGGCGACGGTCATGGCGATGCGGACGGCAGCGCCGTCGGCGGAGTCGATCCATGGGTGGTCGGGAATGGCGTAGGCGAGGTGGAGTGGCTTTTTCCCCGCTGCTACGAAGGGCTCGATCACGCGGCGGTTGAATGTCTGATGGATGGAATTGGTGGTGATGAAGCCGAAGCGGTTGGCTTTGCCATCGCGGACGAGTTCGGCGGCTTTGCGCCACCAGAACATGACGAAGTCGGAGGACTCGGGCACGTCGCCTTTCCATGCTTTTCGCAAGGCTTCCACATAGCCGTCGCCCAAGGCTTCGCGCATCCGGGAGGCCCCGATGAACGGCGGATTTCCCACGATGTAATCTGCCTTCGGCCATTCGGCGCGGCGCGGGTTGATGTAATCGAAGAGCACGGTGCGGGCGGATTCGTCAGGGACTTCCTTGCCGGTGATGGGATGCGGTTTGGTGCTGTGGCCGTCCCAGACGGTGAGGATTTCGTGGGTTTCGGGATCGCGGCGGGGGACGCGCTCGTCATAGGCGAGCACGGCATCTTGCTCGAAGATGCTGCGGTCTTTCGGGAGCAACGGGCGGTCGCCGGTGTCGGCTTTGCCGGTGGTCTTGTGCTGCCATTGGAAGTAGCCGATCCAGAGGACGAGTTGGGCGATGGCAACGGCCTGTTTGTTGAGTTCGAGGCCGATGAAATGCTCGGGGCGGACGCGGAAACCCTGCATTTCCATCCCGGCGTTTCCACCCAGCGCGTCGATGAGTTGAAGCACCTCGGCTTCGAGCCGCTTCATGTGCTCCATGGTGACGTAGAGAAAGTTCGCGGTGCCGCAGGCGGGGTCGATGACGGTGAGGCCGCAGAGGTAGCGGTGGAAGGCGATGACTTGGGCGAGGGCTTCGGCATCTTTCTTGTCGGCATCCTTGCGGAGGCGGGCGGCGTCGGCTCCGAGTTGTTTCGCGGCGGCGGAGGCACCGGTTAGCATTTTCGCTTTGGCGTCGGCTTCGAGTTGGTCGGCTTGGATGTCGGCTTGGTCGGCCTCGTCGTGGAGGGTGGCGGCGGCGATGCGGACGGCATCCCACTCGTCCCGCAGCGGGCCGATGATGGTGGGGCGGATGAGGCGCTCGACGTAGGAGCGCGGGGTGAACTCCGCACCGAGCTTGTGGCGTTCGCGGGGATCGAGGGCGCGGACTAACAAGGTGCCGAAGATGGAGGGCTCGACGCCGCTCCAATCGGTGGCGGCGGCATCGGCGAGCATGTCGAGCTGCGCGGCGGAGAGCGGGAGGGCGGTGGTGTTTTCAAACAGGCCGCCGTTGAAGTGGGCGATTTCCTTGAAGAGAAGGGCGGAGTAATGGGTGCCGGTGGCCATTTCCTTCCACAGGCCGGAGATGAGGACCGGGAAGCCGCGCGGGTTTTCCTTGGCCCGTTCGAGCAGGGTTTTGAATCCATCCTCGGGCAACAGGCCCACGTCCTCGGCGAACATGGTGAAGAGGCTGCGCTGGAGGAATCCGGCGATGACTTGGAGGGCGTGGCCGTCGGCTTCGAGGGACTTGGCTAGGAGGGCGAGGCGGCTGGCGATGTCGCGGGTGACTTTGGCGGCGACTTTCGAGGGATCGAGCGAATGGGGATCGAGCCAGACCTTGCGGAGGCGTTCGCGGATTTCCGGGCGATGGAGGTCCGGCAGGGTGATGCGATACGAAACGGGATCGGGGAAGCGTTCGTATTGGCCGCCGGTGCAGGTGAACTCGGCGTAGAGGTCGATGCTGTGGCCGACATCGCAAACGATGAGGAATGGCGGGCGGCCTTCGTCGGCAGGCAGGGCGGTGATGTAGCCGCGCCCTTGGTGGAAGGCGCGTTCGAGGGCTTTGTCGAAGGCGAGCGTGCCGCGTTTGCCGTGGCCGGTCTTGGTGGCGGTGGGTTTGGCGAGTTCGTCGGCGGAGGCGTCGGCGGAGAGGCCTTGCTTGGTTTCGTTGACGAAATGCCCGGCCTTGTAGAGGTCGATGTAATTGGTGGAGGTGGAGCCGTCCGGGTTGATGCGGGTGATGGCGCGGTCGAAGACGTAACGGTTCTTCGCGGTCTCGGGTGCGGTTGGGTCCGGGCGCGGGACGCCGATGATGTCGCAGAGTTCGGAGAGGAACATCTGGTAGTTCGCCCGCTCGGCGGCACCGGAGGTTTCCCAGCGGGTGATGAAGGCGGTGACTTGCGCGGGAGTGGCGGGCATGAGGTGGGAAAGTGGGAGGGCGCGGCTGGGGTTCATTCCTTTGCCGTGGAAGCGGATGGAGTCCAACAGGTTCACCATGGGGAGGCAAGAGCGAGCATCGAGATGACGATGTTCGTGATGGGGTGGTTTCGAGATCCGAAGGAATCAAACGATCGTTTGATCACCCTTCCATGCGCTACCTGCTGCCGTAGGTGAAGCGAGGCACTCCGCCACGCCCCTTGCCCGTGGGAGGTCGCTTGCCCCGGAACGGGTGACGTAGCCACAGGCGGAAGGTGCGCTCGACCTTGCCTGTCTCCCGCGCTGCCGCGACGGCTTGAGCGAAGGCGGGGGATGCGTTCTTCCGTTTGAGGACCGCTTGGCGGGTGATGCCAACCGCCGCCGCCGATTCCCGGATCGTGCCTCCCGCTTGTAGTGTCCGCAAAATCAGTCTGCCGCGCCAATCGAGTTCCATGGGGTGAGGCTACCCGAAATCCGTCTGCCCGTCCACCGCCTGCGCCGCCGGGCGCGGGGGAGTGGACAACCGGGTCGGAAACGGTGGTTACAGATTGGTTACAGATTTCCGACCCTTATTCGTGCATTTTGGCGCGATTTGGCGCATTTGAACACCTGTTCAGGCTTGCCTGATTTCCGCTAGGTTTTTCGCTGTAACCCTTTGTTTTTCAGGGTTTTAAAATGGCGGAGGGGGTGGGATTCGAACCCACGGAACCTTTCGGCTCTCCAGTTTTCAAGACTGGCGCAATCGACCACTCTACCACCCCTCCGGTATTGGCTGCCTGAGCTCCCGGACTTTACGTCCGGCAACCCGGTTGGCGGTTTTTACGCCCGGATCGCGCTCAATGGCAAGCGTTCTTGGCGACATCTTTGCAACGACTCAATCTTTCCAATCCGTTCGATGATGCAACGACGTTCGATGAGCCGTTCCGCAACGCATGCCCGTTTCCCGCGCCAGTTCGCAAGCATGGCTCGTTGGCACTCGCATTCCCCCCCGCGCACACCACCCGGCCGATCCGCAGTCAGCAAGGCCGCCCTCCCGCGGCTCCCGCTTTGCTCGACGGCCTCCAGATCCGCCGGTCGCTATCGCTCCCTTCCCGGCTCCGTGTGCACAGACGACCACCAGACCAAGCGCCCCCTGAGGCCACCCCTCACTCCGCCAAAAAATCGGTAAAATGCGGCATTGTATCTGACCTTTGTGGCGGCGGGCGGAAACTCGGAGGCCAGCGTCGAAATGCGTTACGAGGATGAGAGCATCTGGCTGACGCAGAAGATGATGTCAATTCAAGCGAAGCCGTGGGGGACGTCTGATCAGGTTGGTTCGGATACTTCAGGCGCGTCCAACCCGGCGAGTTGAAAAACCTCGCGAAACTCGCTGGCGATTCGGGAAAAATCTGATTAGCCTCCCCGCAATCCATGGCATCCGAGGAGAAGAACAAGCGCTTTAAGATCGAACCCATGCTGGGTGGCCTGGCTTTGCTGCTGCTTCTGGCGGGCTGCGTGTCCGTGCTCAGGCCGTTCATGACGGCCTTGTTGTGGGCGACCATCCTGACTTATTCGCTCTATCCCTTGCAGCGGGTTTTCACCCGTTGGTTCCGCGGTTCGCGGACTTTGGCGGCTTGTTTCGTGACCCTAACCGTAACGGTGCTGTTGGGCGGGCCGATTTTCCTGATCGGGTTCAGCATCGCCCAGGACGGCAAGGATCTGGCGGAGGCGACGCGGAAATGGTTCATGGCGGCCCCGGACCAGGCTCCGGCGTGGGTGGAGCAGACGCCGCTGGTGGGCAAGGAGCTGGGAGTGTATTGGTCGAATTTCGCGGAGGACCGCAAGCGCTGGATGGAGCAGCTCGACAAGGAGGTGAAGACGCCGCCGAGGCCGAAGATCGTGGTGGAGAGCGGTGACGACTTCGTGGTGCAGGAAGCGCCGCCACCGATGGTGGACGAGGTTGAAGAAAAGGCCGGGGAGGCGGACGCCGCGCAGAACCCGCCGCACATCGTTGTTTTGCTAGGGAAATTCCTGGCATGGGCGAAATCCTGGTTGATCGCCGTGGGTGTGGCGGTGGGGCAGGGGGTCACACAGATTCTGCTGAGCGCGTTCCTGGCGTTTTTCCTGTTACGGGACGCGCCGATGCTATCAGAGCGGCTCGCCGTCTCGATGGACCGTCTGGCGGGCGGCCGCGGCCGGCACTTGATCAAGGTGGCGGGCGGCACGGTGCGCGGCGTGATTTACGGAATTCTCGGAACGGCGATCGCGCAGGCGCTGGTCGCGGGGCTCGGCTTCTGGATCGCCGGGCTGCCGGGCGCGGTGCTGCTCTCGGTGCTGACGTTTTTCCTGGCGGTCATCCCGTTCGGCCCGCCGATGATTTGGCTGCCGGCGGCGATGTGGCTGTTCGCCCAGGACAAGCCGGGGATGGCGGTTTTCATGCTGGTCTGGGGGGGGCTCGGAATCAGCAGTGTGGACAATTTTTTGCGGCCGTATCTCATCAGCCAGGGCAGCAAGATGCCGTTCGTACTGATCTTCTGCGGCGTCATCGGCGGGGCCTTGTCGTTCGGGCTGGTGGGGGTTTTCCTCGGTCCCACGCTGCTGGCGGTGGCGTTCCGGTTGATCGAGGAATGGTCCTCGGCGGCCGTCGGACAGGATGGCGAGCCGCTGCCTGGTGACAGTTCGGGATTGCGCGAGTCGCCGGCATCGGACACATAGCGGCATGGCGGTGTGCTCCTCGGTGTTAGGCAAAGTGCTGGAAGTCTTCGAGCGGAATTTCCGCGACCGCGGCGAGCTGGGTGCTTCTATCAGCATCTGGTGGGATGGGACGGAGATGATATCACACGGCCACGGCTGGTGCGAGCGGGAGCAGCTCCGCGAGTGGACGGTGGACACCTTGGTGCCGGTTTATTCGGCGACGAAAGTCCCGGCGGCGGCGAGTCTGCTGTTGGCCTTGGAGAGCCGGGGGCTTTCCGCTGAAACTCCCGTGCGCGAGGTCTGGCCAGCGTTCCCCGTGGCGGAAGCGCGGTTTTCCCACCTGCTGTCGCATCAATGCGGGCTGGCCGCGCTGGACCAGAAGGCGGGCGTCCTGGAGCATGCAGAGGTGCTTGCGGCCATCGAAGCGCAGGTGCCGGCGTGGAAGCTCGGGGACGGGCAGGGCTATCACCCGCGGACCTTCGGCGCGCTGGTGGACGAGCCGGTGCGCCGCCTCACCGGGCAGTCGCTCGGCAGTTTCTGGCGGGAAGAAATCGCCGCGCCGCTCGGTCTGGATTTCTGGATCGGCCTGCCGGAAAGCGAGTGGCCGCGGGTCGCCCGGCTCTATCCGGGCAAGGCCGGCAAGGACGATCTGGCGGACGCGTTTTACAAACAACTCACGACCTCCGGCACCTTCACCCGCCGGGCCTTCTCGTCGCCGCGCGGGCTGCATGCGATCCATGAAATGAACGAGCCCCGCGCCTGGTCCGCCGGCCTGCCCGCGCTCGGCGGGGTGGGCACCGCCTCGGCGCTGGCGAAATTCTATCAAGCGGCCATCGGCTCGATCGAGAGCCCGCTTTCCCCGGCGGTGCGGCAGGCGCTCGCCACGCCGCAGACGTCCGGGGACGACCGCGTGCTGCTCCGGCCGACGACATTCACCTGCGGCGCTCAGCAGGATCCGCTGGATGAATCCGGCGGCAAGATCCGCCACATTTACGGCCCGTCGCTCGCCGCCTTCGGCCATCCGGGCGCGGGCGGCAGTCATGCGCTCGGTGATCCGGCGACCGGGATTTCCTTCGCCTACGTGATGAACCAAATGGACCTGAGCGTGATGCCCGGTGTGAAGTGCCTGGAAATGGTGGACGCGTTGTTCTCCGAGGTTTGAGGAAGGTGGCTCTCATTGGGATGGAGATGTCTCTCCTTCGCATGGAAACGCCTATCCTTGGCATGGATTTATTCGTCCTCAGCATGGAGAAACCACTCCGTGTAATGGAGGAAGGCCTCCGTGCAAAGTTTTGCCGAAACACTATCAAGCAGCTATCAATCCCTCAACTCACCCCTACATCACCATGGCAGACTCATCCTCCATACCTTCCAGTGCGCCTCTCCCGCGCCCGCCCCTCGACAACATCCTGCCCGCCATTTGTGCAGGCGTTTTTGGCGAGGGGTTTGAGCCAGAGTTTTTTCGGGCGGCCGCTGGGCAGGTAATAATCGGTGTGGTCCTGGGAGAAGCCTTTGGTGTCGCGGTCTTGGAGATGCCATGCCGCGGCACACCAGATCGGCACACCAGATGAGTACGGCGACAATCTCGTTTTCCTCGAGGATGGACTGACAAAGCCGGTCACCCGCCTCGCGCCCCCTCGCCGAGCAGGTGCTCTTCATCAAGCAAACCGTGGGCGATCTGCAAGTCGGCGGGGGGGCGGCGGTGCGGATGCGGAGCGAGGCGGCGCTGGACGCCGCATGACGGGAAAGCCGTCGGACTGTCTTTCATGACGAGGCTAATCCAGCATTTTTGTGCCTCTTTTTTTGCCCTGATTTCTTTCAAGCAATTGCAAGGGATCAAAAGGCTCAGGCCAAACGCCCTGATGGAACCCGCGTTCCATGGGGTTTTATCTTGATTCGTTCAGTTTTTTTTGAACAGTCCGGTTTGTTCGAACTCATTGAAACACACCATGAAATTATTTGGAACCGACGGCATCCGCGGCCGCGTCAACGAATTCCCGATCACTGCCGAAGTCTCTCTGCGGATGGGCAAGGCGGTTGCCAACGTGCTGCGTTCCTCCGGCCCGAGACGCAATCGCGTGCTCATCGGCAAGGACACCCGGATTTCCGGCTACATGCTGGAAACCGCCCTCACCAGCGGCCTCGTCTCGATGGGAATGGACGTTTACCTCGTCGGCCCGATGCCCACGCCGGCGGTCGCGCATTTGACCAAATCGATGGGAGCTGCCGCCGGCATCATGATCACCGCTTCCCACAACCCATATGAGGACAACGGGATGAAAATTTTCGGGCCTGACGGTTACAAGCTGTCCGACGACATCGAGAGCCTCATCGAGCGCCACATCATGGGCGACGAACCCGAGGCAGCGCCTTTGCCGCCCGCGCAAATCGGCAAGGCCCACCGGATCGACGACGCCCGCGGCCGCTACATCGAGTTTGCGAAACACACCGCCGACAACATCTCGCTGCACGGGCTGAAAATCGTCGTCGATTGCGGAAACGGTGCCGCCTATTTCATCGGTCCGCTCATTTTCAAAGAGCTCGGCGCCGAAGTGATCACCGTCAGCAACGAACCGGACGGTCTCAACATCAACGAGGGCTGCGGCGCGCTCCATCCCGAAGCCGCGGGGGCGCTCGTCCGCAAGCACAACGCCGATATCGGCATTTCCTTCGACGGCGACGCCGACCGCGTCATTTTCACCGATGCGACCGGCCAGGTCGTCAGCGGCGACCGCATTCTCGGGCTTTGCGCCATCGGCCTGAAGGAGCAGGGGAAGCTCAAACACGACACGCTCGTCGCCACCGTGATGAGCAATCTCGGCCTGATCGAAGCCATGAAACAGCAAGGCATCCGCGTGGAAATCACCGCCGTCGGCGACCGCAGCGTCATCGAATGCATGCGGAAAAACGGCTATTCGTTCGGCGGCGAGAATTCCGGCCACCTGATCTTCGGCGACCACGTCACCACTGGCGACGGCATTCTTAGCGCGCTCCAAGTGCTCCGCATGATGATCGGGCGCAAGGCCACGCTCGCCCAGCTCGCCAACGTGATGCACGAGTATCCGACGCAGCTCGCCAACATGACCGTGCCGTCCAAACCGCCCCTGGATTCCCTGCCCAAGCTGCAAAAACTCATGAACGAGGCCACCGCCGAGTTCGGCGAGAACGGCCGCCATTTGATCCGTTACTCCGGCACGGAAAACAAAATTCGCGTTCTCGTCGAACACCGCGAGCTTGATGAAGTCCGCTCGTGGGTCGCCAGATTCTCGACCGCCATCCACGAGGAAATCGGCTGAACCATGTCTGACGAACCGACCTATCCCTGCTCGCTCTCCCTCACACGGGAAATCGAGGGTTTTCCTGTTGGAAACATCCCGCTATCGCAGCACTCAGGAAACCCCGGCTTCCCGCCGATCCGCTACCCATGGGATCTTCTCCGCGCTAACGAGCTCTACGTTTCCTCCCTCACGGAAAACTCCATCCAAGGCGACGTCCACCCTTCCGCCGTCATCGAAGGCATCGTCCACATCGGCCCCGGCACCCGCATTCTCCCCGGAGTCTTCATCGAGGGAAATGTCGTCATCGGCGCGAACTGCAAGATCGGCCCTAACTGCTACATCCGCGGCAATACCAGCATCGGCGACAACTGCCACATCGGCCAGTCCGTCGAGATCAAAAACTGCCTGATACTCTCCCACACCAACGTCGGCCACCTCTCCTACATCGGCGACTCGGTGCTCGGCGAGAAGGTCAACCTCGGCGCCGGCACCACCACCTCCAACCTCCGCCACGACGGCAAGAACCACCGCTCGATGGTTGGTGGCGTGCTCGTCGATACCGGTCGCCGCAAGTTCGGCACCATCATCGGCGACGGTGTCCACACCGGCATCAACACCTCCATCTATCCGGGCCGCAAATTCTGGCCCAACACCACCACTCGCCCCGGCGAAATCGTCCAGCACGACATTCAATCTCAAGATTAAGAAATTCAAACCGCAGATGAACACAGATGGACGCAGATTCGGAATCAATACCAGAGGCAGTGGAAAAGTTGCGCGGAACAGGCGTGCTTCTCCATAATCCCTGAATCCAACCATCTTCCATCCCTCTCTTCATCCGCGCCCACGCCGAGTGGACGCCCGAGCTTTTCCAGCGCGCCACCACCGGCATCGCCCACACCCGCTGGGCCACCCACGGCCCGCCAACCGAGGTCAACGCCCACCCGCACCTCGACCAGTCCGGCGACATCGCGCTCGTCCACAACGGAATCATCGAAAACTACCGCTCCCTCCGCGCCCGGCTTGAGGGGAAGGGCCATCACTTCTACTCCGAGACCGACACCGAAGTCCTCTCTCATCTGATAGGGGATTGCGACAAGGGCGACCTCTTCCAAGCCGTCTGCGACGCGCTCCACCAGGTCGAGGGCACCTTCGGCATCGCCGTGCTGTCCTCCCGCGAGCCGGACAAGATCATCACCGCCCGCCGCGGCAGCCCCATCGTTATCGGCATCGGCGAGGGAGAAACCATCATCGCGTCCGACGCTTCCGCCATCGTCGCCTACACCCAGCGCGTGATCTATCTGGACGACAACGACATCGCCATTGTCAGCGCCGATTCCGTCGATATCCGCGACCTCCACAACATCCCGGTCACCCGCGAGATCGCCCAGCTCGCCTTTGATGCCGCCGTCACGCTCCAGCTTTTCGCTTATCATGTCGCACGCCTCCGCGGCGGCGAGATCGACCAGCCGCGGAATCTGGCGAAAAGCGTGACCGTGGAATGAGTGAGACCGGCGTTTCACTCCAACGCCGATCTCAGGTCCGCGGCGGCGCTGCGGGCGCTGGCGGGCGGGTCGGGGACGAAGGTGAAATCGTCGTCCTGGTCGGGGGCGAGCAGCGCTTCGGCGGCTTCGGTGTTCAAGGTGAGAGTGATGGGCTCCTGGTGGCGGGCGGCGACTTCGCTGGCTTTCGCGAGCGCGGCCAGAGCGGCGGGCGGCGCGCCGGTGGACTGCGAGCTACGCGGGATTTTATCGACCGGTTCGAGGTTGGCGATGGTGGCGGCTTCCGGCGCGGCCTTGAGTTCCTCGAACTTGCGGGCGGTGATGAGGACGCGGGTTTCGAAGGAGCCGATGGCGCTGTTATACTGCTCGACGGCGTTGCCGAGCGAGCGGCCGAGTTTGGAGAAATGGTCGGCGAGTTTCCCGAGTCGCTCGTGAAGCGTGCGGCCTAGCAGGGAAATCTCGCGGGCGTTCTCGGCGATCGATTCCTGCCTCCAGCCGTAGGAAACGGCGCGTAAAAGCGCGATGAGCGTGGTGGGTGTGGCGAGGATCACGCCTTGGTCCACGCCGCGCTCGATCAGGCCGGGATCGCTTTGGAGCGCGGCGGAGAAGAAGGACTCGCTCGGCAGGAACAGCACGGTGAACTCGGGCGTGTGGGCGAATTGCGCGATGTAGTTTTTCGAGGAAAGCTGTTGGATGTGCGTTCTAACCTGGCGGGCGTGGCGGTTGAGCGCTTCCTCGCGGATAATGTCGTCGTTGGCTTCCAACGCGTCGAGATAGCCGTCCATCGGCGTCTTGGAATCGACGACGATGATCTTGCCGCCGGGCAGGCGGACGATCAGGTCGGGGCGGAGTTTCTTGCCCTCGTCAGTGGTGGAGTTGTGCTGCACCTCGAAGTCGCAGTGCTCTTGCATGCCGGCGAGTTCGACGACGCGGCGGAGCTGCATTTCGCCCCACTGGCCGCGGCCGGTGGGCTGGCGGAGCGCTTTGACGAGCGAGGCGGTCTCGCGCTGCAAGCCGAGCTGGCCTTCGCCGAGGGCGCGGACTTGCTCGCGTAGCTCGGAGTAGGCGCCTTCGCGGGATTTCTCGATCTCGCCGATGCGGAGATCGAATTTCCCGAGCGACTCGGCCATCGGTTTGATCAGTGTTTCGATGGCGATCTTGCGTTTTTCTATGTCGCCTTTCGCCTCCTCCGTCTGGGTGGAGAGCGAGGTTTTCGCGAGTTGGAGAAATTGTTCGGACGAGGAACGCAGCGCGTCGGCGGAGAGCGCCTTGAAGGTGTCGGAGAGTTTGATTTCGGCGCGTTCGAGGAGGGCTTGTTTCTCGGCGGCGGCCTTGATTTCGCTGTCGAGGCGGGCGCGGATTTCGGTGAGTTGGTTGCGGAAGGTCTGGGCGTCCTGCTCGTTGCGCTGGGCCTCGGAGCCGGACTGGGCGAGGCGGGCCTCGATTTCCGCGGAGCGGCGTTCCTCGGCCTTCAAGCGCTCGGTGCCGGCGGAAATTTTTCCGGATGCGGCGAGCCGGGTGAACAGCCAGCCGACGAAAAGTCCGGCGATTGCGGCGATGATTTGCGGGAGATAGGGCGCGATTTCTGGAGGAAGATTCATGGTTTGTCCTTGCGGATGGCGTGCGGTCCGGGTTCGTATGGCGGTCGCTTCGCTCATTCGTCGTATCGGATGGCCTGGCGATACGCAAACCAAACTCCACATCCTCATGGCCCACACACTCCCAGATCTCGGTTACGCCTACGACGCGCTCGAACCCCACATCGACGCCCGCACGATGGAAATCCATCACTCGAAGCACCATCAGGCGTACATCACCAATCTCAACAACGCGCTCGCCGGCAAGCCGGAGCTGGAAGCCAAGTCGCTCTGCGAAATCATCGGCGACCTCGCCTCGATCCCCGAGGACATCCGCACCGCGGTCCGCAACAACGGCGGCGGTCACGCGAACCACTCGTTTTTCTGGAAAGTCATCGCCCCCGGCGGCGCGAAGGCTCCATCCGGCGAGCTCGCGGCGGCGATCGACAAGGCCTTCGGCTCGTTCGACGCCTTCAAGGAGGCCTTCGCCAAGGCCGGTGCCACCCGCTTCGGCTCCGGCTGGGCGTGGCTGGTGAAGAAGGCGGACGGCTCGCTCGCCGTTTGCTCCACCGCCAACCAGGACTGCCCGTGCATGGGCGCAGCCATCGCCGGGTGCGATGGCAAGCCGATCCTCGGCCTCGACGTCTGGGAGCACGCCTACTACCTGAACTATCAGAACCGCCGCCCCGACTACATCGCCGCGTTCTGGAACCTGGTGAACTGGGACGTGGTCGCCGCGAACTTCGCCGCCTGATTTCTCCTGAAAGTCACTCGTGAGCGTCCGTCCCGTTGGGGCGGACGTTTTTTTTTCGTGTGGGGGTGGATTGACGGCAGCCAGCTGCGGGATGGATGGGATATTTGTGAGCAAACCGCGCCCAGTTCCGCCAGCAGGCTGGCACGACCGACAGCGGCAATTGTGCGGTTCAGGCTGATGGGCGAACGACCCGGATCAATTGGCCAGCCGGATTGCGGCTGGTCATGAGCGCGGCGTGAATGCGTTCAGCGAAAGCCAACAGATTCGCGTCATCACGAGTGCAGACGATAATACCGGCGTGGGCACCTTGGGTTTGCTGGTGGAGCCGTATGAAGTCGAGTCGGTTCAGGGTGAGCACGACGCCGTGTTGTTCCGTGGCGAATGCCAGGACTTGATCGTCCGGGATCTTCTGATTTGCGCGTCCGACTTCGTAGGATGTGAGGACATCATGTCCGAGCCGCCGGAGTTCCTCGACGACACGTTTGGGGAAGTTCTCGTTGGAGTAGAGCGAGGCCATCAGGCTTCCTGATTGAGGCGGATGGCCTGTTCAATTTCCTCGCGGTGGGTTGCGACGTAGTGCCAAGCGGCTTCCAGGTCAAAGACGCTCAGTCCGGGGTAATCCTTGAGAAGATCAAGCTCGCCCACGCCGGCACGGCGGGCTTCTTCCAGCATCCAGACGGCAATGCGGGTCATTCCCACACACGCCTCGCCGCCACAGACTCCAGGGCTGCGCTGGATTCGGCCGGATGAGCCGGACTCAGGAGCGATTCCAGCCCGCGCTTTGACGAAAAGAACGAAGTCGAGCACCTCCGCCTGAACGGGTTCGGAGGCGGCTTCGATCTCGCTGACGATTCGCTGAGTGAGCGCGGACATGGCTGCAAATTAGCCGGATTTGGGCGCGAGGCAAGACCGGCTTCGACTTCCCGCCGCGCCCGGGAAAAAGGTCGCCGCGAAGAAGACCGTGAAGCCAAAACAAGCCTGAGCCGTGGCGGCGGTTTCCCGTGTCATGAAAGGAATTCCATTTCCCTTGCTTCCCACGGTCCTTCGTCTTACATGTTTGCACATGAGTAACACAATCACGCTACGGTTGCCAGCGGACTTGCTTCAATGGCTCGAGGAAGAATCCCGAGTCACCGGTCTTCCCAAAGGAAGGCTCGTGCGGGAGCAACTGGAGCAATTGCGCACAAAAAAGGCACGTCAGCCGTTTCTCGACTTGGCGGGCAGTGTCGAGGGTTCACACCAACTCAGCCTTAAAAAAGGATTCGAAGCGTGACAGGCATCGCCGACACAGGCTTCTTGGTTGCCTTCGCGAACCGTAAAGACCTCCATTTCCCGTGGGCTTATGCCCTTGCCGAACACATTCACGAACCTCTTCTCACTTGCGAGGCCGTATTGGCGGAAACCGCCTACCACCTGAAAAATAGCGAACTCGTCCTGCGCATGATGGAAACCGGGCTGATCCGCCTCGCTTTCGATATCGAGGGCCACCGCCCGGAACTCATCGCATTGGCACGCCGCTACGCCGACCGCCAGCCCGATCTCGCCGACCTCTGCCTGATCCGCATGAGCGAAATCAATCCGCAGCTACCCGTCATCACGGTCGATGGCGACTTCCGCATCTATCGCCGCAACCAGCGGGAAATGATCCCGGTCATCATGCCTCCACGGAGGTGACTGGCACCCGATTCGCCCGATTTGGGGGCGAAGGCAAAACAAGCCTGAGCCGTGGCGGCGGTTTCCAACCGCCATGCCCAGTCAATCTTGCCAGGCATGGCGGTTGAAAACCGCCGCCACGTTCGCAAGTGTGTCTCGCCACTTGAATTTCACAATCCATGTCATTGCTGCTCCTGATCCATCACGCTGCGTTTTTATTTTCCTCCATGGACGACAACTCCGGATTTGAAGCCCCGGATTTGAAGCCCCGGATCGCAGTCCTGCCCGAGTCATCTGCGGCCTTGATGAAAAAGAGGATCGGGTATCGCGCCAAACAGTTTTTGCGTGAGCCGTCGCGGGCAAGATCCGGCGGATTCCTCTGCCAGAACGAAAAATGGGGGCAATGAAGTGAAATGCCTGATTCCGCCTTCACATTCACGGCCTGTCCGTCAGCCTTTCAAGCGTTCATGGAGACCTGAACCGGGGCTTAAGAACCTCGTCCATTAGCGGCGGAAGGTGCGGCGTTTTTCCATAGGTTATGGTGGTAATTACCCATTTCAGGAAAATTTTGAATTGGAAAATTTACCAGTGGAAAACTTT
The DNA here is from genome assembly GCF_058122085.1 of Luteolibacter sp. NCBI lineage: Bacteria > Pseudomonadati > Verrucomicrobiota > Verrucomicrobiia > Verrucomicrobiales > Verrucomicrobiaceae > Luteolibacter > Luteolibacter sp. Next base: position 15,969 of record NZ_JBIKBQ010000078.1, read on the forward strand.
GCAGCATTCACCCGTGGCAATTGACTACTTTCATTTCATTATCACTGGAGCAGCTGTGGAGAAGTGGTGGGCGGTAAGGCGAAGGGAAATGGAAAGAAGGCGCGAGAGGGCTTGGTGCGGGCGTGTTTTTGCGATCGAGGCGCGGGATTCCAAGCTGAGAAGTGGCATCGGCTTTTTGAGGTAGCGAACTTTTGACACCCGGCTTCAGCCGGCTATGGTCCCGCCGTTCCAAGGAACCCCCCAACACTTTTTTACCATGAGCGAAACAACCGTCGAAAAACACGTCTTCCAGGCCGAGATCCAGCAATTGCTCGATCTGGTCGTCCACTCCCTCTACACCGATAAGGAGATTTTCCTCCGCGAGCTGATTTCCAACGCTTCGGATTCGATGGAAAAACTCCGCCACATCGAGGCCACCGAGAAGGACGTGCACGAGCCGACTTTGCCGTTGGAAATCCACATCACCACCGATGCCGAGGCGAAAACTCTGACGATTTCGGACGCCGGCATCGGCATGACCCGCGAGGAGCTGGTGAAGAACCTGGGTACCATCGCCCACTCGGGGACGAAGGCGTTTCTCAAGTCCGTGAAGGACAGCGGCAGCACGCCGGGCAACATGATCGGCCAGTTCGGCGTCGGGTTTTACTCGGCGTTCATGGTGGCGGACGAGGTGAAGGTCCACACCCGCAGCTGGCGCGCGGACGGCGAGGAGCTCGTCTGGATCAGCGACGGCAAGACCGGTTATGAAATCGAGGATTCGCCCGGCCAGTCGCGCGGCGTGAAGATCGTGATGCACCTGAAGGAGGAGCTTGGCGAGTATGCCGAGGAAACGCGCATCAAACATCTCATCGAGCGTTACAGCAATTTCGTCGGTTTCCCGATTTTCCTCAACGGCACCCGCGTCAACGAGGTGGAAGCGCTGTGGCTGAAGAACAAGTCGGAGATCTCCGAAGACGAATACAAGGCGTTCTATCAATTCGCCTGCAAGGCCTGGGACGAGCCGGCCTACCGCCTTCATTTCAGCGCCGACGCGCCGATCGCGATCAACGCGCTGGTCTTCGCGCCGAGCGAGAATCCCGAACGCATGGGCTTCGGCAAGGTCGAGGGCGGCGTCTCGCTCTACTCGAAGAAAGTGCTCATCGACGCCGACCCGAAAGGCCTGCTGCCCGACTGGATGCGCTTCATGAAGGGCGTCGTCGACAGCGCGGACCTGCCGCTCAACATCTCGCGGGAAACGATGCAGGACAGCGCGCTGATCCGCAAACTCGGCGCGGTCATTAGCAAGCGCGTGATCAAGATGTTTGAAAAGGAAGCCGAAGCCGATCCGGAGAAATACCGCGGCTTTTACAAGAAATTCGACCGCTTCTTCAAGGAAGGCATCGCCACGGACTATCCGAACCGCGACGCGCTGGCCAAGCTGCTGCGCTTCGAGTCGTCGCTGACAGAACCGGGCGCGGTCTGCGGCTTCACGGACTATGTCTCGCGGGCGAAGGACGGGCAGGAGTCGATTTACTATCTGGTCGGAGCCGGTCGCGAGCAGGTTGAAAGCAGCCCTTACGTGGAGGCGTTCAAGGCGCGCGGATTGGAAGTTATTTATTTCACCGACGCGGTGGATGAATACGTCGTGGAGTCGCTCGGTGAGTTCGATGGCAAGAAGCTCGTTTCCATCCGCCACGGCGGTGTGGAGCTGGAGGAGCACGCGCCGGAAGGTGACGCGCTTTCCGAGGAGCAAACGGCGGCGCTGTGCGAGTTCCTCAAACAGGAACTCGGCGACCGCGTGACTGCCGTCGCAAGCGGCAAGCGGCTGGTGGACAGCCCGGTGATTGCGCTCGTCCCGACGGACGGCATGAGCCCGCAAATGCGCCAGATGATGAAGGCGATGGACGAGAATTTCAAAGACGAGATCAAGGTGGAGCTGGAAATCAACCCGCGCCATCCGCTCGTCAAGAAGTTGTCCGAGGCCAAGGATTCCAACCCGGAGCTGGCGAAGCTGGTGGCGCTGCAACTGCTCGACAACTCGCTGATCGCCGCTGGCCTGCTAGAGGACGCCCGCGACACGGTTTCCCGGATGAACACGCTGATGGAGAAGGCGATGGGCTGATGAAAACGTTCTGCCCCGAGTGTAAAAACAGCCTGACCGGACCCAAGTCCGCGATGGGGACGCGCGTGGACTGCCCCGAGTGCCGGCACTCGTTCTATTGGACGGACCGCCAGCACGCCGGGGAGACCTTCGTGGTCTATGACTTGGAAACGACCGGGCTGGACCCGGAGCAGGACGAGTTCATCCAGATCGCCGCCATGCGCTTCACGGCGGGCTGTTTGTGCCCGGAGGAAACCTTCGCCAGCTTCGCGAAACCACGGCGGCCGATCTCCTCGTTTATCGAGAGTTACACCGGCGTGGGAAACCGCCACGTGGCTAACGCTAGCCGGCCGGAGGAAGTGCTCTGCGAGTTCGCCGTTTGGTCGGGGGACTCCACCCTCATCGCCCACAACGGCCTGCGCTTTGACAGCAAGTTCCTAGCCGCCACCTGCCGCCGCCACGGCCTGCCGATGCGCGAGGTCCACAGCATCGACTCGATCCACATGTCGAAGATGTTGTTCGGCAAAACCCGCGGCACCGGCCACTCGCTGGACCACCTGATTTCCCGCCTGCGGATCGACCAGCAAGGCATCCGCCGCCACGACGCGCGCGGCGACGTGGAAATTCTCGGTCGCGCCGTGGCGGGGATGTGGCAGCGACTCGGGCTGGACCGGGCCTTCAACGGCGTGCCGAGGCACGGCGCGTTCCTGCCGCTCGCCCGTCTTTAAGACGGGTCCGACAAGCGCTGTCGCTTGTGCCAGGACTTCCCCGGATTCGTCTCAAAGCTGACAGGGACCCCGCCTCCGCGTCCCTGCAATGCGTCCCTGCAATCCGTGGCTGCAATCCGTGGCTGCGGCGTCTCGCCGCAGACCGTGCTTGGGGCGTCTCGCTCCAACTTTTCCCCCGGTAGGGCCCGCCCGCCGCGGCGCGCCCACTTCATTTCCCCCGCCGGAGGCTACTCTTCATCCAAGAGTTCACCGCAAAGGCGCGAAGGCCGCAAAGGGACGCAGAGAAAGAAATGGTTTCACGGACTCCGCTTCCTCAACCGCACCGCCGCCCCGGCTCTCCGGCTCTCCGGCTCTCCGGCTCTCCGGCTCTCCGGTTTGAACCATTTCGGCACCCAATCCCTCCGCCCGCCCGCCCGCCCATTTAATTTCCCTTTTCGCTGGAGGTCCCGGCCCTGCCAGTTAGCTTGGCGGGCGACAAGGTCCATGCCGGCCCTTTCCCTTTCCCGCTCCCGCTTCCCACGCACCCATGTTCGAACAAGCCTTTAAAAACATCGATGACGTCCTGCACAAGGACGCCGGATGCTCCAGCGAGCTGGACTACACTGAGCAGACCTCCTGGCTGCTGTTCCTGAAATACCTCGATGCCCTGGAGCACGACAAGGCCACCGAGGCCCGGCTGGAGGGCAGGAAATACAGCCACATCATCGACAAGCCCTACCGCTGGGAAAGCTGGGCCGCGCCCAAGGACAAGTCCGGCAAGCTCGATCACAACCACGCCCTCACCGGCGACGACCTGCTGGATTTCGTCAACCGCCAGCTCTTCCCCTACCTCCAGGGCTTCAAGGCCAAGGCCAGCGGGCCGAACACCATCGAATACAAGATCGGCGAGATTTTTTCTGAGATTAAGAACCGGATTCAGAGTGGGTATAATCTGCGGGACATCATTGACCCGATTGACGGGCTGCGTTTCCTCTCCCAGACCGAGAAACACGAGCTTTCCCACCTCTACGAGGCCAAGATCAAGAACAGGGGAAATTTTTCTTTCCGTTAAATTGTTAAAATCTCAGCGGGCTGGCTGATGGACATTTGATACGAGAACTTGATCTCCCCAGCAAGCTCGGATTGCTCTTTCGCGCTGGGACGGGCCGGTGGAG
>NZ_JBIKBQ010000079.1:0-19915 GCF_058122085.1 Luteolibacter sp.
CCAGCTCTATCATCTCGTGCCGGTGCTCACCGCCTTTGAAAACGTCGAGCTGCCCCTGTTGCTCTCCCCGCTGTCCAAAAAGGACCGCCACGCCCGGGTGGAAACCGCGCTGGCACTCGTGGGACTGGGCGACCGCATCCATCACACGCCATCCGAACTATCAGGCGGCCAGGAGCAGCGCGTCGCCATCGCCCGCGCCATGGTCGCGGATCCTCCGCTGCTCGTCGCGGACGAGCCCACCGGCGATCTCGACCGCGAGTCCGCCACCCGGATCCTCAACCTGCTCCGCCAGCTCGCCGCGGAGTTCGGCAAGACCATCGTCATGGTCACGCACGATGCCAAAGCCGCCGCCGCCGCCGACCGCATCCTGCATTTGGAGAAAGGCCAGCTTCTCGAAAACCCATGAATCCCGCGCTCAATCTGCTGAAGCTCGCTTGGATCCAGCTCGTCCGCCACCGCGTGCGGTCGCTGCTAACGATCCTCGGCGTCGCGTCCGGGATGTTCCTGTTCACCGCCGTGGAAACCCTCCAGCGATCGTTGGCGAAGGCCACCGCCGCGACCGCCGCCGACACCACGCTGGTGGTCTATCGGCAGAACCGCTTCTGCCCCTCCGCAAGCCGGCTGCCCGAGCATTACGCCGATGAAATCCGCCGCGTCGGCGGCGTCCGCGAGGTGGTGCCGGTCCAGATCGTCGTCAACAACTGCGGCGCGTCGCTCGATGTCGTCACCTTCCGCGGCGTCCCCGGCGACCTGCTGCGGAAATTCGCCCCTGAAATCACCATCATCGAAGGCAGCGAGGACGCCTGGCAACGCCGCGACGACGGAGCCCTGCTAGGCGAGATTTTCGCCCGCCGCCGCGGACTCAAGCCCGGTGACCGCTTCGACGCCGCGGGCGTGACCGTCACCGTTTCCGGCATCCTCCGCTCGCCCTTCGCGCAGGACAACAACGTCGCCTACGTGAAGCTCCCGTTTCTCCAACAGGCCTCGCGCGCCGGACTCGGCGTGGTCACCCAGTTCAACGTGCGGGTGGGCGACTCGAAGCAACTCGATCCGGTGGCGAAGGCGATCGATGAAATGTTCCGCTCCGGCCAGGAACCCACCGACACGCGCCCGGAGAAGGCCTTTTTCGCCGAGACCGCCTCCGAACTCATCGAGCTCATCGGCTTCACCCGCTGGCTCGGTGTCGGCGCGGTGATCGCCGTGGGCGGGCTGGTGGCCAACGCGCTTCTGCTAGTCGTCCGCGGCCGGGTGAAGGAAAACGCCGTGCTGCGCACCCTCGGATTTCCCGGCCGCGCCATCGGCTGGCTCGTCCTGAGCGAGGGCGGGATGTTAGGGGTCGCCGGCGGCGTGGTGGGCGTCGGGCTGGCGGCCGCATTCCTGCGCTGGCAGAGTTTCACCATGGGCAATGAAGGACAGACCCTCGCCATCCAACCGGACGCCACCGTCATCGCAGCCGGAGTGGGCGCCTCGTTGATGTTAGGAATTCTCGCCTCCTTGTGGCCCGCCTTCCAGGCGATGACCCAGCCGATCGTCAAAAACCTCCGCAGCTGACATGCTCCCCTTCACCTACGCCGTGCGGAACCTGTTCCGCTCCAAGACCCGGCTGCTGCAAACCGTCGGCGGCAGCGCGGTGGTCGTGCTGCTGGTCATGGCTTCGGTCGCCATCAACCACGGCATGGAGCGCGTGCTATCAGCCTCCGGATCGGAGCGGAATGTCATCCTCGTCGGCGCGGGTTCCGAGGAAAGCATCCAGCGCAGCGAAGTCGCGGAGCGGACCGCGGGAATCGCCGAAGCCGGGATCATCGGAATTTCAGAATCCCTCGGAGTGCGCGCTGTTTCCAGCGAGATCCACTACATGAATTTCCTCAACCTGCCGGACGGACGCCGCAGCCAGGGAACGCTCCGCGGGGTGACGCCGCAGGCGCTGCGGGTGCATCCGGAGGTCAGGCTGATAGACGGGGCCTTCCCCGGCGCGGGCGAGGTGATGGCCGGCCGTCTGGCGTGGCGGAAACTCGGCTGGAAGGAAAGCGACCTCAAGCTCGGCGGAACGATCCTCCTCGACCACCAGCCACTCAAAATCTCCGGCGTCTTCGCCGCTCCCGGCACCGTGCTGGAGTCGGAAATCTGGGCCAGCCTCGGCGATCTGCGGATGCTCGCGAAACGGGAAACGCTCTCCTGTGTCGTCCTCCGCCTCGATGATCCCGCCGACTACGCGGAAGCCGATCTTTTCGCCAAACAGCGGCTCGATCTCGAACTCAGCGCGCTGCGGGAAAGCGACTACTACGACCGCCTCAGCGCCTTCTTCAAACCGCTGCGCGCGATGACCTGGATCACCGCCGGCCTGATCGCCGCGGGAGCGTTGTTCGGCGGCGTCAACACGCTCTACGCCGCCTTCGCCTCGCGCGTCCGCGAGATGGCCACCTTGCAAGCGATCGGCTTCGGACGCGGCTCGCTATTGCTCAGCCTGATCCAGGAAAGCACGCTCGCCTGCCTGACAGGCGCGCTGCTCGCATCCGTCGTCGCCGTCACCTTGCTCGATGGCAGGACCCTTCCGTTTTCGATCGGCGCGTTCACCCTGGAAATCGGCCCCGGCGTCGCCATCACCGGCATTCTAACCGGGCTCTTTCTCGGACTGCTCGGCGCCCTGCCGCCCGCCATCCGCTGCCTCAGGCCGCCGCTTCCCAGCGCTCTCCGAATGTCCTGAATTAACAATCCCAAATCCTATGAAAACCACCTGCCTGCTCATCGCCACCGCCGCCCTTCTCGCCTCGTGCAAGGAGAAGCCAACCCAAGCCGCCGCCACCCCGGCCAGGGAAACCAGCGCCGCCCTATCCGCCGTGCTCGCCACTGCTCCCGCGGGAGAACCGAAGTCGATCCACCTCGTCCGCTCTTCCGCCAAGCCCGGCGACGAGGTCACCCTGAGCGGCCGCATCATGGGCAATGCGAATCCATTCGTGGAGGGGCGCGCCGCTTTCATCCTCGGCGACCCCGAAATCCTAACCGCGTGCAATGACACGCCCGGAGACAAGTGCGAAACCCCGTGGGATGCCTGTTGCGATTCCCCGGAAGACAAGAAGCGGGGCACCGCCACCATCCAGATCGTCGGCGCGGACGGCCGCGTCCTCAAGGAGCCCGTCGAGGGCGTTAGTGGGCTGGAAAAACTCGCGACCGTCACCGTCACCGGCCAAGTCGCCGAAGGTTCCTCGGCGGATCTGCTCATCGTCAACGCGCGGGCCATCCGTTCCGGCAAATAACTCCGGAATCCTCCGCCTGGATTGGAGGCACGATAGGAGTTGTATGAAATAGAGTTTCGTGAGATTGTGTTCAAATCGTCGAATGGCGTAGTTGCGCCATCCGGCCCCTGGGAAGCAGGAGGACCCTATGAACACATTGATGGAACAAGACCTGGAGCTGGGAGCGATCCGCCGTGTCGCGGTGGTGGTGGCGCATCCCGATGATGAAACCCTGTGGGCGGGAGGCCTCCTCCTCAGCCATCCCGAGTGGTCGCCATTCGTCGTGACACTCTGCCGGGGCAGCGATCCGGAGCGGGCTCCGAAATTCCTGTCCGCCCTCGAACGGCTCACCGCGCAGGGCGTGATGGGCGATTTGGACGACAGTCCCGACCAGGCCCCGCTCCCCGCCACGCTGGTGCGGGACACCCTCCTGTCACTGCTGCCGGGGCGCGACTTCGACCTTCTCATCACCCACGCCCCGCGCGGCGAATACACCCGCCACCGCCGGCACGAGGAGGTCTCACGGGCGGTCCGGGTGTTATGGAAGAGGGGGGATCTCCGGGCCGGAAAGCTCTGGCAGTTCGCCTACGAGGACGAAGGCGGCGCCGGCCCTCCCCGGCCGAGTGAGAACGCCGACTTCCGGTTTTCCCTGTCCGACGAGCTGTGGGACCGCAAGTCCGCGATCATCACCGAAGTCTATGGATTCGGCACGGACAGTTGGGAAGCCCGCGCGGTGACGCGTGGCGAGGCCTTCCATTGTTTCAGCGAGGATGACCTTGTTCCCTAATACTTCCCCCCATGAAAATCCTGGTTCTCTATCACTATCCTCCGTCCCCCGGCGGACTCGCGACCCAGGGGGATCTGCTCTACAAGGGGCTGCTGGAAATCGGCGTGGACGCCCGCCCGGCGCACCTCCAATCGGACCTCGAAAAGGAATGGTATTACCACTCGTTCAAGCCGGACGTGGTGGTGGGCGTGGGTTTCTGGGGGGATGTGCCGGACATCGTCCTCCATCCCCAGCGCTTCGGCATCCGCGCGGTGCCTTGGATTCTGGCAGACGGCTATGTCGCCAACTACCGCGACGTGCTCGACGAGATGCCGCTCATCCTCGTGCCGTCGGACTGGGTCCGGGAAACCTTCGTCAGGGACGGCATCCGGGGGGACCATGCCGTGACCTTGCCTGTCGGATGTGACACGGACAGCTTCATTCCCCGGCCTGCGGATGACCCTGCGGTCCAGGCCGTCCGGAAAGCACTCGGGGTTTCACCGGAGGAACTCCTGATCCTAACGGTGGGTGGCGACGCCGCCTCCAAGGGCGGTCGCGAAGTGATGCAGGCCCTCGCCACCCTGGGCGACGAGGTACCTCCGTGGCGCTATGTCTGCAAGGTCTGGCCGCAGGACCGGACGACCGTGCAGAACAATCTCGATCTCGAACTGGCCCGCAGCCTCGGGATCGCGGACCGGGTGAGCTTCCAAACCCACCTGGTTTCCCGCAATCTCATGCCCTATCTGATTTCCGCGTGCGACGTCTATGCGGCGCCATCCCGGCTGGAGGGGTTCGGGATGCCGCAGGTGGAGGCGGGGGCCTGCGGCAAGCCAGTCATCGGCATCCGCGCCATGGCCATGCTCGACACGCTGGTGCACGGGGAAACCGCGTTTCTCGCCGGCGTGGCGCGGGAAATCCGCATCACGGAAACCGTGTTAGGTCCCGAGTCGGGCTTCGAGCCGAACCATCGGGTGGTCTTCGACAAACGGCGAGTCGCGGACTACCGCGCCAGTCCGCAGGACATTGCCGGGCATTTGAAACAACTCCTCAACGACCCCGGTCTCCGGCAGCGGATGGGCGAGGCGGGACGGCGGCGGGTGGTGGAGCGCTATGCCTACCGGGTCGTCGCCCGCCGCCTGATGGAAATTCTCAACGAGCATCCCTCCTGATATGAACGCGTCCATTCAAGAAGCCAAAACCGCCGCCCTCGAAGTGCTCCTGCACAATTCCTGCGGCCCCTATGACGGCCTCCCGCGCACGGCGGGCTGGGGCTATCCCGAGCCTTACACCCGGGACCTGCTCATTTCCGCCCTCGGCATCTTCGCCTCGGAAAACGAGGTGCTGCTCCACTCGCTGCGCCGGGTGCTGGCGACCCTCGCCCTGAACCAGAGCCTTCGCGGGATGATCTCCTCGCTGGTGCACGATCCCGAGGACCGCGGAGCCAGCGACACCACGCCGCTGTTCCTCTTGGTGCTGGGCATGTTCCGCAACTTCACCGGAGACGAGGATTTCCTGGAAGACGCGGCGACAAGGGCCCTCCGGTGGATGGACTATCAGACCATTGACGACCGGGAGCTGGTGGGCCAGCAGCCGACGAGCGACTGGCGGGACGAGCAATGGGTCCTCGGCCACGGCCTGTATGTGAACGCGCTCGTGCACGGCTATCGGAAAGTCCTCGGCATGGACGCGCGCGCGGAAGCCCTGCGGATCGACGCGAACCGCGCGGACGGCAGAGGCTTCGTCACCGAGGGGCAGGCCACCTATGCCGTTTGGTTCTACAAAGTGCTGCGGGACAAGCGCTGCGACCTGCTAGGAAACAGCCTCGCCATCCTCACCGGCCTAGCGGACCGCGAGCGGGCTTGCGAGATGCTGGCGTGGATCGAAGCGCGCTGCGCCGGGATGCGCGGGGACGGCGAGCTGGCCGTGGATCTGGCGCCTTGCTTGTTCCCCTTCATGCAGCCGGCCGATCCCGACTGGCACCCGCGTTATGAGATCTACAACCCGCCCGGCCACTATCACAACGGCGGCGTCTGGCCCTTTGTCTGCGGCTTCCACATCGCCGCGATGGTGGCCGCCGGCGAGCAGGACATGGCGGCAGCAAAGCTGCATGCCCTCACCCGCCTCGTGCGGATCTCCCGCAAGCGGCCTCCCGCGTCCTTCGGCTTCAACGAGTGGTTCCGCGCCCAGGACGGCAGCCCCGCGGGCGAGGACTGGCAGACTTGGTCCGCGTCCATGTATCTCTACGCCGCCGCCTGCGTGGAGACGGGAAAGGCCTTGTGTTTTTAGCAGGCGGCCACGCCGAGGGCGGGGCTGGTCCCGATCCCCTTTTTGCTGGAGCCTCGCGTAAACCACGGTGCGGCGTGCAGGCAGAGAAAGCGCTGCGGGTGCGCCGGATGGGTCGTGAGGAAAAGATCGCGCGACTCCAACGTGCGCAGCGCGCTCGCGCCGGACTCCGTCACCCCGTCGCCGACGGTGGGCGAGCTGCCGGTTGGGCGTGATGCCGATGCGGCGCCGAGCGGGGTCCACGTCGCGCGTTTCACTTCATACCCAAAATCTTTGCGTCCCTCCGCGTCCTTTGCGCCTTCGCGGTCCACTCTTCCTCATATTTCAATGTTCAATGCTGCACGTTCGATGTTCAATGTTTGCATCGCCATGTCCGCCCCGCTCAGCCGCGATGGCCGTATCCGGGGAAAGTCGTCCCGTGCCAAGGTGAAATTTCCACGGAGCCCATGTTTCCCTTGATCGGAAAATCTACATGGAATATATCTTACCCATGATTACCACGGTCACAGGAAAAAATCAAATCACCATCCCGGCAGCGATCGCCAATCGCATCGGCCTCAAGAGCGGATCCAGAATCGACTGGCAGCTATCTTCCAAACCCGACGAAATCCGCTGCATCGTCTTGCCAGAGCCGTCCGTCATCGCGGCCAGTCTGCGCGGAGCTGGAAAGCGATTCCTCAAACCGGAACAAGACCCAAGCGCCGCCTTGCTTGCGGAGCGATCTGCTGACGAATCCACCCGCTCCACCAGCCTCCAATGACCCATTTACTCGATACCTCCGCCATTCTTGCCCATTACTTGGATGAACCCGGCGCGGACGAAGTGGCAAGCCTGCTTGCCCGTGGGCCAAGCGTCGTCGCCCTTGCGGCTCCTTCCTGGGTCGAGCTCGATACAAGGCTCCGCGCGCTGGTGCCCGAGGTGGAAGAGCGGGAAAATGCCTTCCTGCAATATACCGTCAGCCTGACCACCCTCCTTCCCGTGGACGCCGAGTCCTGCCTTGGGGCGATCCGTTTACGAAATGCTGCACCAGGTCGTCTACCCTTGGCCGATGCGCTCATCGCCGGAGTCGCGGATGCGGCGGGTCTCATCCTGGTGCATCGCGACCCACACTTCGACACCATTCCCGGCATCAAAGTCCTCCGGCTCCCCAGCAAACACTGAGTCCCGTTTTCTCGCACTCCGATGTTCAATGTTCACTGAGCCACCGCCATGAAAAAGAAACCGCAACTCATCCCGCTGCTCAACTTCTTCGCCGAGACCCTCCGCGAAACGCTGGAGGAATCCAGCCTGTCCCCAGCGGAAATCGCCCGCCGCTGCGGCATTTCCGCGCGCCACCTTACACAAATGAAACAAGGCAAACGCCGCCGCACCCGCGAATACGATCTGCGCTTGGCTTAGTCTTGGTGACGTGCTCCTGCTCGAGGATCTGCTGGAGTTGGAAAGAAACCACGCGCTTGAGGGCGATCACTTCAACCTCGGGCAGGATGCCTTCTCCGGCGAGGAAATCGCGGAAGTCACTGCCTCGATGGGCGTTTTGAGATGCTTTTGTTTTCATCGGTTGGATCGAATCAATTTCTGGATTCCATCGTGGTTGCCGATGAAGAAGAAAACCAGTTCCGCCGGTGATGCGGTGAAGACGAATGCCAGCCTGTCATCCAGGCCGACCCGGCACTCGTAAATGGTCTTTGTGAGACGACGAATCCCGATCCCGGAATGCAGATGAAGCCGTCCCCAGCTTTCAAGAACCCCGTTGATTGCATCGCCGATTTCCTGCCGCTCCGACTTTGACTTGGAGCGGATTTGTTCCAGTAATTCCTCAGTGACCCTTGCCTTCAAGGAGGGCTTCGATGTCTCCGGTGAGGTCGTGAAGCTTGCCTTCTTTGCGGGCTTTTTCGATTTGGCCATGAGTTCGTTGTTCGAATTGATCCAATTCCGCCACCGTCGCGCCGTATTCGCGCGTCGCGTAGTCCATGGACTCCACCGCGACCGGACGGAGGGCGACGATTTTCCCATCGACCACGATGCCGATGTCGTCCCCCTTGAGCGCCCGGCGTAGTAGCTCGGAGAGATTGCCACGGGCTGCAGTCGGTGTGAGGGTTAGCATGCTCATGGCGTGAAAATGCCGCATTTCCGTCTCATATGCGAGCGCGATTTTCGTGCCGAGACCTTGGTTCCTCTTCCCCTGTCATCTTCCTCTTATTTCAATGTTCAACGTTCGAGGTTCAATGTTCGCATCACGCTGGAAGAAGAACTCCGCGGCGTACTGGCCCGCACCAACCGCACCCTTGATCCGGACGAACGCATCCTCGCCTACCAAAAGCTCATCGAGCGCGTGAACTTCTTCGCCCGGTGGGTGGTTCTCTCGCTGGATGCCGAATCCACCGCCGCCTTCTCGTGCTTCCGCAGCGAAGGAATCCGCATCGCCACCATGGATCTGCGAATCGCCTGCATCGCCTTGGCCCACGATGCCACACTCCTCACCCGCAACACCGTGGACTTCGCCCAAGTCCCCGGCCTGCGGTTTGAAAACTGGCTGGAGTGAAACTCTCAGGTTCTTCTTGAAATCATTATCAAATTCGGCAACGTTCGCCGCAAGTGATCGAAAACTTCACCTGCAAGGAAACCTCCAAAGTCTTTCATGGGGAAACCTCCCGGAAATTCCCGGGCGACATTCAGCCACGGGCGCTCATGAAGCTCCGCCAGCTTCACCGGATCATTGCCATCGACCAACTCCGCCAACCACCATCCAACCGCCTCGAATCACTCTCTGGCAATCTCAAGGGATTCTGGAGCATCCGCATCAACCAACAATGGCGCATCGTCTTCCGCTGGAAAGACGGCACCGCCGCAGATATCCAAATCACCGACTATCACTGAGCCACCGCCATGAAAAAGAAACCGCAACTCATCCCGCTGCTCAACTTCTTCGCCGAGACCCTCCGCGAAACGCTGGAGGAATCCGGCCTTTCCCAAGCGGAGATCGCCCGCCGCTGCGGCATTCCCGCGCCCCACCTTACACAAATGAAACAAGGTAAACGCCGCTGCACCCCTGAATACGATCTGCGCCTGAGCTGCTTCTTCGGCATCAACCCCGGCATGTGGATGAACCTCCAACTCGACTATGAATTCATGCGCGCCGACCGCGAAAAAGGCGAAGCCATCCGCAAGGAAGTGCAGCCCTGCGCGGCGTAAAAGGCCGGAAATGTTCAAATGCGTAACCTGACTCAAAACACCTTGTATGACTTATACAAGTGCATTCCAATTGCAATGGGTTGCGTCCCCTCTTGTGTCAGCATCAACCATAATCGGCAGATTTTTGTTCAATTTCTTTGAATTCTCAATCAAGCTATTTTCGATAGCGCTTTGTTCTGCCTTGCTGACAGCCACGTTTCCTTTGCCTTCGTCGGCACAGGCTACGATAGGCAAAACAAATGGGAGTAGCCCGATTGAAAGTTTGAGGATATGATTGATGGTCTTTATTTTTTTAACGAACTTTATAAGTCGTTCCGTCGGAGGGTGTGTGATATCGGGCGGGTTTGGCGAGGAATTTCTGACGGGGATTCGTGGAACGTGGCGTTTTCCAGCGATTTAGGGAGGACTACATTTCATGGCTAATCCCGTGCTTTCAGGACGCCGACCATGTCGAGCTTGCCGATCATCCGGCTGACGAGGGCGAAGGAAAGGACGGATGCCGTTAGCACGACGAGGATGGCGATGGAATAGGTGGACGGGTTGATCACGATGGGAAGGCGGACGGTCTCGGTGCTGAAGGACGACATGATGAACAGGGCCAGCCCGCGGCCGAAGAGCAGGCCCGCGGGCAGCGCGGCGAGCACCAGGATCGCCAGCTCGCCGACGAGCACGCCGCGGACTTCCGCCAGGTTGAAGCCGACGACTCGCAGGGTGGCGAGTTCGCGGCTGCGCTCCGACAGGGCGATGCGCGCGCTGTTATAAACCACGCCGAAGGCGACGATGGTGGCGAGCACGAAATACAACTTGCGGATGATGCCGATGCTCTTGCCGGTGGTCTCGCGGAAGGCGGCGAGCTGGTCGCGCTTGACCATCACCACGGCGGCGCGCGGGGTGTCCTTGAGCTCGCGCATGAACTCGTCCCAGCGCTTGTGATCCAGCGCGAGGTAGGCGCCATTGACCGTATCGCCCTCTTTCATCAGGCGCCGCAGGGCGGAAATGTCCATGTAGGCGGCGACTCCCGCGAAGTCGGTGACGAGGCCGCGGATGGGAATGTGGAGCACCGGGCGCCGGCCTTCCAGCACCTCGACTTCCACCTCGTCGCCGATGCGCGCGCCGATGACTTTCGCCAGCATTTCGGACATCAGCAGGCCGTCTTCCGGCATGGCGATGGCGTTGCCGCTGTCGTCTAGCAAGCGGTTCAGATTCGCGTCCGGCGCGATGCCGGTGACCGAGAGTTTCCGCTCGCGATGGCCGAATTTCAACCGCGCCTGCACGCTGCGGATCGGCTCGGCGCGGATCACGCCGGGCAGGTGTTCGAGGTCGTGAAAGCCGCGGCCGGAGCCGGGTTCTGTCAGAAAAACTGCGACGTCCTGGCGCTGTTGGCTGTTCCACTGGAAGGTGAGCAGGTAGTCGATGCTGTCGCTCATCGCGCCGGGCAGCACCATCAAACCCGTGGCGAGGGCGAGTCCGGACGCGGTGAAAACCGCCTGCCACGGACGGCGCTCGATGTTGCGCAGCGCCATCCGGAAGGTCGGGCTGAAGAACCGCGTCAGGCCGATGCGCTCGAACAAGGACGGCTTGAAATCCGCCGGCGGCTCCGGCCGCATCGCCTCCGCGGGCGGGAGCTTCACCGCCTGCCAGACGACCGTCAGCACGCCGAGCACCGAGGCCCCGAGGCTGATGAAAAGCGCCAGCCCGAGCGCGCTGTAGTCCATGGTGAAGACCAGTGTCGGGAAGCGGAAAAACATTGTGTAGAGATCCACCAGCCCCGCGCCTAGCAGCCTGCCGCCGATGCCGCCCATCAGCGTGCCGAGCACGCCGATGACCAACACGAATTTCAAGTAATGCACGCCGACCTGCCGCGACGAATAACCGAGCGCTTTCATCTGGGCGATCTGCTCGCGCTGCAGGCGGACAATCCGCGCCAGCACCGCGTTCACCATGAACGCGGCCACGCTGAGGAACACCAACGGATAGGCGACCGACAACGAGTGCAGCACGCGCAGCTCGTCATCTAGCCGTTGGGCGGACGCTTGTTCCTTGCGCAGGAAAGCGCCGCCCGCGCCGTATTGCGCGAGCACGCGGTCCATTTCCTCGATGACCGGCTCGGGCGACGCGCCGGGCGCGAGGTCGATGCAGACGTCGTTGAAAGCGCCGTCGAGATTGTAGGCCACGGCGAGCGCGCGGTAGTTCATCCAGATCACGCTGAAGCGCTTGTGGTCCGGCAGGGTCTCGCCCGCCCGCGCCTCGAAGACGAATTCCGGCGACAGGCCGATGCCGCAGATCTTCAAGGTTTCGCGGCGGCCGTTGATCACGGCGACGAGCGAGTCGCCGGGCTGCAGGCCGTTCGCGTTGGCAAAGGATTCTCCCAGCACGACCTCGCGGCGCTCGTCGGTGCGGGGGAAGCGGCCGCTGCGGAGAAACAGGCGGTTGAGTTTTTGCGGCCCGCCGTCGTCGGGCAGGGAAATGATGTGGCCGGTGGCGGGCTCGGACAGGCCGGGGAGATCAAGCGTCACGTCCACCGCCACGCGGGTCTCCACGGTGGCCACGCCGGGCAAGGTGGCGAGCTGGTCGGCGACGGATAGAGGCGCGCGCTTGAGCGTGGCGAAAATGTCGGCCATCGCGTAGCGCTGATAGTAAGTGGCGCGGGTCGTTTCCAGGGTCATGATCAGACTGCGCGTCATGATCATCATCGCCAGCCCGCAGGCCATCACCAGACTGACCGCGAAGACCTGGCCCTTCATCTTGGCGAGGTCTCGCAGGAGTTTCTTGTCGAGGGGGGAGATCATGGCGGTGGGAACATCGAACATCGAACATTGAACGTTAAACATCGAACGTCGAAGTGAAGAGGAAGATATCTTCCCTTCAACGTTCGATGTTCCGTCTTCGATGTTCGATGTTCCTTTTACCACTTCAGTTGCGACGCGGGCAGGCGCACCTCGTTGCGATGGGAACTGACGATTTTCCCATCCGAAAGATGCAGCACGCGGTCGGCCATTTCCGCCATCACGGCGTTGTGGGTGATGATGACGGTGAGCGTGCCGAGCTCGCGGTTGATGCGCTCCACGGCCTCGAGCACGACGACGCCGGTGGTGACGTCGAGCGCGCCGGTCGGCTCGTCGCAGAGCAGGACTTCCGGGCGCTTGGCGATGGCGCGGGCGATGGCGACGCGCTGCTGCTCGCCGCCGGATAGTTGCGACGGGAAATGGTCCATCCGCCCGCTCAGGCCGACCATGTCGAGCGCTTCCTCCGGGGTCATCGGGTCGCGTGAAATGGCGGTGATGAGCGCGACGTTCTCGCGGGCGGTCAGACTGGGGATGAGGTTGTAGAATTGGAACACGAAGCCCACGCAGTTCCGCCGGAATAGAGTGAGCGTGTTCTCGTCCGAGCCGTCGAGCGGCCAGCCTTTGTAGATGAGGTTGCCGGAAGTCGGCACGTCGAGGCCGCCGAGGATGTTGAGCAGGGTGGATTTCCCGCTGCCCGAGGCGCCGAGCAGGCAGACGAGCTCGCCGGCGTTGAGCTCGAGGTCCACGCCGCCGAGCGCCACCACGTCGAGTTCGCCGGTGTGGTAGATTTTCCGCAAGTCACGGGCCTCGAAAACGACGCCGGTGGAAACCTGTGGTGGGGAGAGTTCGGCATTCATCGTTCTGCTGGATGATAGCGGGCTTCCGGGCGGGCACAATGTTTTGCAACCTTCGTGGAATCCTGGCATCTCGAGGGCATGACCTGCCATCGGTATGGACCAAAGAAGTTTTCAGCGTGTCCTCTCGGTGGTGCAAATGGCGCTTGTCGTGGCAAATCCTGTGCCAATAGTCTCCGCACAGGTTCAGTGCGTTTAAAGCCCCTTCGATGAGTTCTAATGCGGCTCCCCTATCGAACTTCACAATCTCCATCCATTTCCCGACATGGCCTCCCCGACCGAATTCCCGATCCCCAAACCGGAACGGCTCCCGCTCAAGATCTCTCCGTGTCCGATTGTCGAGGCCGTTGTGGAAATCCGTTTCGTGAGTAACGAGCCGTGGCGAAACCTGCCCGGCATGTTTCATCCCAAGATCCGCGACCGCTATCCCGAGTCCAAAGAATTGCCATTGTCGAAAATGCCGGACGATCTCCGGTCGAAGAACCCGGCCTTCACCTGGCTGCCGTTGCTCCAATATGGCGGAGCGGATTTCAGCATTCAATTCGGCCCGCGCGTGCTGTCGTTGATCACCCGGCCCCACCACTACCCCGGATGGAGCCGTTTCGAGACGGAATTGGCGTGGCTTCTCGAACGCATGCAGGAATCCGGCATCGTCTCGGAAGCCGAGAGGATCGGGCTGCGTTACGTGGATTTCTTCGAAAACGACGTGTGGCCGCAACTGAACATGGGGGTCAGCATCGGTGGCTCTCCGCTCACCAGCGGCGAACTTTCCTCCACGGTGGTGCTGCGCCATCCCGAGGGACAGGTAAGGCTGCAAGTCTCGAACGGCGCGCTATTCCAAGAACCCTCCGGGGTCAAACGCGGGAGTGTTCTCGACCTCGATGTCTGGCATCCCGGCGGAGATGGGGATCTTTTTACAGACGGATTGGACCGGGTTCGGCGCTTGCATCAGACCTCCAAAGAGGTTTTCTTTGGCTTGCTGAAACCTGAGTCCCTTAACTCTCTGAACCCCGAATACCCACAGACATGAGCGCCCTTGCCTCTCTCCCCGGTTTCAAGGGAACCGAGCCCTACCAGCTCAGTGCCGATCTGGCGGACATGACGCGTTCCCGCGCGCTCATGTGGTCGGCCCCCGGTGAGGCGGATCAGGACGACCTGCTTCTTTCAACGCTGGGAGCCCGTGGCTGGGGAAGATTGCATCATTTCCGGATGCTTTACCAAAGTGGCTGGGGGGAAGGCTGTGGAAAACCTCTTTCGCCACGCGCCGTGAACGCCCTGTTGGATTTTCTCAAACGATTCACACGGCCGGAGGGAGTCACACCGAGTTTGTTTCTGACCGACCGCGGTGGAGTTGAAATCGCGTGGGAGGAGCAAGGCGAATGTCCGGTACAGATTGAGTTCCATCGGGACGGTATCGAGGTTTACCGGGAGTCCACTGGAACGGAAGTGGAGCTGGCACCCGGTGAATCAAATCGACTTGTCGAACTGCTTGCCTGAGCCCTCATGATGTTTTTGGACGAAGCCGAAGAAATTGTCCGCGCGATTTGCAGCGACAAGTTCGATGGTGAACGGGCATCGCCCAGTGCTTTCACAGGAGACAACGTTTCGGTCAGCCGGGTGGCGATCCTTCCCATTCAGGATCTTTGGCGGATTCTCGCCGAAGAGGCGGCAAACCCGCCTGAGCGGATCCTGATGCGTTTGGGCAAGACCACCGTTGGTGCGGTGTTGGCAGTTGGCGAGGAATCCGTGCCACGCTGCAACTTGAATGTTCATGCCGATCCAACTGACACGAATCCGGCACACGCGGAAATTCGCCCGAAGATTACGCGAGGCCAAGCGAACCGGCTACTGAAGATGACGGAATTGATTGAGGTGAGTCAAGGTTGACGCCCGCCCTTCCTCAGTCGTTCAACAACGCCCGCACGGTCGCGGCGTCGAGACGGCTGGAGATGTCCGCGTCGGCGAGAATCCCGGCGGCGAGTCTGCCTTTTTCCTGCTGGAGCTTGTGGATGCGCTCCTCGACGGTGTCCTGGCAGAGCAGCTTGTGGACGAAGACCGGGTTGTTCTGGCCGATCCGATAGGCGCGGTCCGTCGCCTGCGCCTCGGCGGCGGGGTTCCACCACGGATCGTAGTGGATGACGGTGTCGGCGGCGGTCAGATTGAGCCCGGTGCCGCCGGCCTTGAGCGAGATGAGGAAGACCGGGGCTTTGCCGTTCTGGAAATCCTCGACGAGCTTGCCTCGGTCCTTCGACGCTCCGGTGAGTTTCAAATACGGGATTTTCTCCTTCACCAGATGCGCCTCGATCAGCGCGAGCATGGTGGTGAACTGCGAGAATAACAGAATACGGCGTCCTTCCTCGATCAGCACGGCGAGCAGCTCGGCGAGGAAATCGAGCTTCGCGGATTCCACGACGTCGTTCGAGTAATCCTCCGGCAGCAGCTTCGGATGACAGCAGATCTGGCGGAGCTTGAGCAGCGCGTCGAGAAACACGATCTGCGACTGCTCGATGCCGCGCGCGGCGATGGCTTCGCGGACGCGCTTGTTCATCGTGGCGCGTACGGTTTCGTAGAGGTCCTTCTGGCCGGTGTTGAGCTCGATGAGGTGGACGAGCTCGGTTTTCGGCGGCAGTTCCTTGGCGACCTGGTCCTTGGTGCGGCGCAGGATGAGCGGCGCGACGCGCGATTTCAAAACCGCGTTCCGCTCCATGTCGCCGTCTTTTTCGATGGGCGTGCGGAAGCGTTTGTTGAACGCGTCTTCGGTGCCGAGGAAGCCGGGGACGAGGAAATTCATCAGGCTCCATAACTCGCCGAGGTGGTTCTCGATGGGCGTGCCGGATAGGCAGAGCCGGTTCCTTGCATCCAGCTTGCAAGCCGCCTGCGCCATCTTCGAGCGCGGGTTCTTGATGTATTGCGCCTCGTCGAGCACCACCAGGTGGAACGGCACCGTCGCGAGTTTGTCGATGTCGCGCTGGAGCAGTGCGAACGACGTTAGAACAATATCCGCGTGCGGGATCGAGCGGAAGTATTTCTTCCGCTCCGGTCCGTTGAGCACGAGCACGCGGAGGTCCGGGGTGAACTTGAGCGCTTCCGCCCGCCAGTTCGGGACGACGGAGGTGGGCGCGATGACGAGCGTGGGCAAGCCGCGCGAGTGGCCGGATTTTTTCTCGGTGAGAATGTGGGCCAGCGTTTGGAGGGTTTTCCCGAGGCCCATGTCGTCTGCCAGAATCCCGTGCAAGCCGTGGCGGGCGAGGAACTGCATCCAGTGGAAACCGGCGAGCTGATAGTCGCGCAGGGTCGCCTGCAGGCCGGTGGCGGTCGGCACCGGATCGATGCCGGAGAAGTCCTTGAGCTTGGCCGCGAGCTCGGCGAGTTGCGGCGGAGTGTCGATTCCCAGCCCGTCCAGACCGGCGAGCGAGGCGGCGTCGAGCGCATGGAGCCGGGCCTTGTCGGGGAATTTCGGGTCGATCAGCGCGGACAGATGATTGAGGATTTTCCGCACGCGGCCGATCGGGAGTTTCAGCGCGTCGCCGTCCGGCAGCGGCGCGTAAATGTGGCCGTTGTCCGGGCGGTCGAGGGTTTCCTCCAGGAAATCATTTTCCAACAGCCCGGCGAGGATCGGCAGCAGATCGTAGCGCTGTCCGGCCACATCGAAGCCGACCGACAGGCTGAACCAGCCGCCGTCGCCCGCGTCCAGCGAGCTCTGCCACTTCGCCGGGTCCGCTTCGTGGACGCGGTGGCCGACGTTGTCCGACACGGTGACGAGCCAGCCGAGTGATTCTAACTTGGCGACCATCTCACCGCGGAACTGGTGCCAGAACGCGTCGGTCGGGACGCGGCCGGGATCGGGAAACCAGCGGTCCGGCGACTTGCTTTGGCTGGTCTCGCGAGATTTCAGGTTGAGGAGGAATTTCCACGCCGAGTTGGATTGGAGCGAGGAAAGCCCGGTGTCGCGGAGCTGCTGGGTGGCGGCGTTCTCCGCGGCGGCGTCGTGCTGGAGGATCGCGGCCTGGCCTTCGTGCGTGATCGAGCTGACCCACTCCGGCGCGCTGGAGCGCAGCGAACTCCGGTGCGGGCCGTAAACCACCGAGGCCTCGGCGGAAATCCAGAAGTCCACGTTCGGCTGGCCGAGCGATTGCAATAACAGCCGCGTCGCCTTGTCCACCGGCTCGCGGTTCACCCGCAATTCGAATCGCGCGTCCATCCGCAGCCGCGGCAAATCCGGCGGCGGGTCGTGCATCAGTTCCCGCGCGCTTGGCAGGGCGGCGGCGACCGCCCCGGCGATTCCGCGGCCTTGCAGCCGGGACGGGTCGCGTTCCTTCGCCGCCTTGGTGAGGAGCGCCGCCGCGTGGTGGCAGAAATTCCCGATCTCGCACGAGCAGAAGGTTTCGAACTCCCAGCCGCTGCCGGACTGCCAGAGATTCACCTCCGCCTCGTCCTTCGCGACCATGCCTAGCAGACTCACCGAGCCCGGCGCGGTTTCCTCCATCCGCAAGTCTCTCACCTTGCTAACAAGCGAAGCGGCGGCGGCGAGGATCTCGTCGTCGAAGCGGTCCCGCCACCGGGAGTCCCCGAGGAACGATGAAATGTCAGTTGAAGGCTGCAAGGCGGGCAGATTCAAGCATGACCGCCCGGCGTCAAGCCCGGCGCGCCTGGGTCAGGCGAGCCAAAGTGCTTTGAGCGCCTCGGCGCGGGCGAGGTTGGACTCGGTGGTGGTGCCGATGAAATTGGCGTGGCCCATTTTCCGACGGCCGCGGGCGTGGCGCTTGCCGTAGAGGTGGAGATGCGCCTCACCGTCCTCAAACAGCGGCAACCAGTCGGGCGGCGTGGTTTCGTCCGGCCACATGTCGCCTAGCAAATTGAGCATCACGACCGGGGTGAGCAGGCGGGCGGAACCTAACGGCAGGCCGATGACGGCGCGGAGCTGTTGCGCGAACTGCGAGGTGACACAGGCGTCGAGCGTGTGGTGGCCGGAGTTGTGCGGGCGCGGGGCGATCTCGTTGACGAGCAGCGAGCCGTTGGATTTCAGGAAAAATTCGACTCCCAGAATGCCGCGATAATCCAGCGCCTCCGCCACCCGGCGGGCAATGGCCGCAGCCTCCAACGCCACCGCCGGCGAGACGCGGGCCGGGACGATGGAGACGTCCAGGATGTGATGGCGATGGCGGTTTTCCGCCGGGTCGTAAGTCACGGTGACGCCGTCCGCACCGCGCGCGGCCATCACGGAAAGCTCCTTTTCAAAAGGCACCCACGCTTCTAACACGGCTCGCGGAGCATCGAAGGCGGCCCAGATTTTTTCCGGATCCTCGTCGCCTTCCAGTTTGACCTGACCCTTGCCGTCGTAGCCGAAATCCGCGGTCTTGAGCACGCCCGGACCGTTGAGTTCCTTCATCGCGGCGGCGAGATCGGCGGCGCTGGAAATCACGGCGAACCAGGTGTGCGGGATGTTGTGCTCGCGCAGAAAATTCTTCTCCCGCTCGCGGTTCTGGCAGATGCAGATGGCGTACGGCGATGGATACAGCCCGGTGCATTTGGCAACTGTCTCCAGAGTCTCACGGGGAATGTTTTCAAACTCCACGGTCGCCACGGTGACGCGACTGCAGAAATCCTTCAGCGCCAGAGCATCGTCGAACGGTTGGTCGATGACCTCATCCGCGCACTCGACGGCAGGAGCTTCGAGACCGCCGGTCCAGATGACCGTGCGCACGCCCATCTGGCGGGCGGCGAGGGCGATCATGCGGCCGAGCTGGCCACCACCGATGACGCCGACGACACAATGCGGCGCGTGAATGGGAAGGGAGGAAGACATGAAATCAGTCAATGGGATCGAGAGGAGGCAGCGCGGCCGATTGTACGGCGGCCGTCTGGTTTTTGCGGAAATCGGCGAGTTTTCCGGCGAGATTGGCGTCATTGTTAGCGAGCATGGCCACGGCGAAGAGCGCGGCGTTCGTCGCGCCCGCCTTGCCGATGGCGAAGGTGGCGGTCGGGATGCCGGCCGGCATTTGGACGATGGAAAGCAGCGAGTCCACGCCTTGGAGCGCCTTGGATTCCACTGGCACGCCAAGCACCGGGATGTCGGTGATGGCAGCGGTCATTCCGGGCAAATGCGCCGCACCGCCGGCACCGGCGATGATGCATTTCAGGCCGCGGCCGCGGGCCTCCGTCGCATAGGAAACCAGCTTGTCCGGCGTCCGGTGGGCGCTCACGACCTCGGCTTCCCAAGCCACGCCGAAGTCGCGCAAGGTGCGGGCGGCGTGCTCCATCGTCGGCCAATCCGATGTGCTGCCCATGATAATTCCGACGACTGGCGCTGTGTGCATCTGCGGAACGTGAAGAACCGGTCGCAGGGCGTCAATACCCGGCTCATCGGCCCAATCCGGGGCAGCACGGCGATCAAGCGGGGGAACGCGACAAAATAGTTTTCAAACCATGACATTTAGGGCTTCTTCGCCATACCTAGTGCACCGTTCCCTTAGTGACTGTGCGTTTGGATTTGATAAGACTTGGTTAGTTGGATGATCCGCCGCAGTTTCTCAGGACCTTTCGTCCAGACAAACGGGCCGCAGGTCTTATTATGTTCGCTCACGAAGTCTTTGAGGAGCCGGACAAGCTCCTTGTTGGATCGGTGCACGGATTGCTGGAGTCCTTGACGCGTCAAAATCGAGAAAAAACATTCCGCAAGATTTACCCAACTCGCATGAGTGGGTGTATAGTGGAAGCTCACCAATGGGTTTCCCTCCAGCCACTCCTGGGCCAGTTCGCCTTTGTGAGTGTTCAGATTATCCATCACGACACACAGGCGCT
>NZ_JBIKBQ010000080.1:0-19793 GCF_058122085.1 Luteolibacter sp.
GTTGCGGGGGGCGCCTTGGGGCCCCCCCCACCCCGCCCGCCGAGGAGGGTGATCGTGGCGATGGAAAGGCGGGTTTTCATTTTCCGGAAGGTTGGATTTTGATCAATTCCGTGGTGTCGAGGCCGGCGGGACGGGGTGCGTCCGCGGCGTCCTGTTGGTTGGCGGGAAGGGTGGGGCTGTCGGCCCGGAGATCACTCGCGGGAATCGAGCGTTCGACCAGTCGGTTCCACGAATCAAGCAGTTCGGCGCCATCCGCGCGCAGGGTGCGGGATTTTTCCTGATAGTCGGCGAGGCGGACGAGGAGCGCCCGGGCGTCGGCGACTTCCGCGGCGGTCCAGCGGAGGTTGCGGCTGCGATAGAGGACCGGCACGTCGATGTCGATCTTGGCGAGATGGCCGCCGGGCGCCTCGGCGGTGAGGATGTGCTGGATGCGGAGGTTGGTTTGCTCGAAGGCGGCGGCCGGGGACGAGGTGCGGTCGGGCGCGGTGTCCTTGGTGGTTTTTTCGCCGGGAAGCTGGTCGTTGGCGGGCATCAGCGCGACGTTGACGGGGGCGGCGGTGGTTTTGGGAGCGGCCGTGGCCGGGGGCGGGGTGTAAGTCGGGATGGGACTTTGCGAAGCCAGGATGACGGGCTTGGTGATGTACATCAGGCAGAACAGGGCCGCGACCGCCGTGCTGGCGAAAAGCAGCCAGGGATAAATCCGTTGCGTCGGGCAGGTGGCCGCGCGGCGATTTGACTTCAAGTAGGCCAACGCGGCGTTGTCGATCGCTTGGATCAGGCTGGGGTTCTGGACGGGAAGCGGTTTCATGGTTTCGTCGAAGGTTTCTCCTCGTTGCGGGCGTTTTCGGACCTCGGCTCGGCCGCGACGGCATGGCTGACGATGGTCTGGTCCGACACGCCGGGAAAGGTGGTGATGGTCATGGATTCGCGGGAAAGCCGCAAGTGGCGGAGGGTTCCGCCGGAGTTGCTCATGGCTTGCAGGCCGGGGATGACTTCGAGCGCGCCGGATCCCTGGCGCTGGCGGCCGATGCCGTCTGACCGATAGATTTCAAAGGTGCTGTGGGATTCCTCGTCGCCTTCCGCGGAGACCCGGATGCGGACCCCGTCGGTGGAGACGCGGAAGGCGATGGGCTTCATCGGGATGGGCGTCACCTGCTGGCCGGTGAGTTTGAAATGGGCTTGCAGCAGGAAGTCGCCGACGTGCTTGAACTCGGTGGCGCGGGCCACCGGCAGCAGAGTGAGAAATAGCAGGAATGATAGAAGGCGCGTCATTCTCCAACGTCCCAGAGGGAGTCCCTGTTGCTGCCGGAAGGGTCGTAGGTGACGCCTGAGCCGGCATTGATGACGGGGGGAGAAACATTCACGAGAATCGTCAGGTTGGTTCCGACCAGCGAGGTGACCGTCGGCATCACCGTGATGTTGCCAGGCATGTAGGGAAGGATGAGGGCGCTGGTGAGCTCGGAGACCGAGACGGTGGGATTGTCCGCGAGATACATCCGCTGGGCGGAATACACCTGGCGGAGGGTTTCGGACGCCGTGCGGCCGAGTTTCCACTGGTCCATCTTGCTGGAGGAGAACAGCCCGATTTTGACGAGGGCGAGCAGCACCATGATGACGATGGTCATCTCCAGAAGCGTGAATGCTTTTTGGGACTGGCGGGACAGACGCTGCGTTTTCATGACGGGAATTGCTTAACGGATTCGGAAGTTCTTGAAAAGCTGGAAATCCGGCTGTTTCACCCCTTGAAGAGTTTCACGGCTTCGATGAAGTTTTTGCGGAATTCGGGGTCCTCCACGAGACCTTTGAGATAGATCAGCGCGAAGAACGAGGAGACGGAAATGATCGCCACGGAGAACAACCACCAGGTGACGGATTTGTCCTTGGGCGCGATGAAGGGCACAAACCATGCGTCCCGGTCCACGATCTGGGTCGTATACATCTGGCTGTTTTCCCTGAGCTGCGCGATGAGTTCGTCGGCGAGCTTGCTGCTGCCAGCCACGAACAGGTGCTTGTAGCGCTTTCCCGGGACGTCGGGGATCTCCACGGTGCGGATGCCGTCCGGCAGCGATTCCGGCGGTCGCAGCGTTTGAATGTGCGTCTCATACACATACTTCTCGCGAAGCCAGCGGTCGAAACGGGTGAGTTGCATGGGGTGCTGGGTTTCGTGTTTAGATTCCGCTCTGCATCATCTTCGGACCCATCAGGAAAATCGGCAGGAAGGTGCCGATGAAAACCGCGGCGATGAGGCTGACCGCCATGAGCAGGACGACGAAGCTGATCGCGGCGGCGAATGAGTCCATGTGATTTTGCAAATCCTCCTCATACATCTCGGACAACATCCCGAGCTGCGCGTCGAGCGAGGCGGATTTCTCACCGATGGCAAGCATGTGGGTGACCTGGGCATCGACCGAGGTGTATTTGGCGAAGGCGGTGGAGAGCGGGACGCCGGAGTGCTCGTATTTGTCGGCTGCGGTGCGCAGCTCCTCGTAGAACGGAGTGTTGCGGACGCTGTTGGCCGAGACGCGGATGGACTTGGCGAGGTTGATGCCGTTGGAATGCAGCAGCTGGATGGTCGAGATGAAGGTCACCTGGCGCAGGCTCATGATGAGCAGGCGCAGCAGCCGCCACTTGGACATGAAGAAGCCGAGGATCAGGTTCCGCACGTGGGCCGAGCGGGCGATGGTCACCGCGATCGCAATGGCGCTGCAGACGAAGATCGGCCATGTCGATTGAGTGAAATGGCTGACCTTGAAGGAGATGGCCGTCATGCCGTCAGGTTTGGCCCCGACACCGCTGAGCATCTCCTCGACTTGGGGAACGATCTTGACCTGGGAAACGATGAACGCGCCTACCAGGACGCAGATGATGATGCCGGGGGTGATGGTCGCTTTCTTGATCTGTTTGGCGAAAAACAACTCGCTCTTCAAGCGGGCGGCGAGCGATTGGAACGCGTGGTGAAGTTGGCCGGCATCCGAACCCGCCTGGATGAGGCCGACGATGGTCTCGCTGAAACGCCCGGTGCGGCGGAAGGCTTCATGGACGTTCATGCCCGTGTTGATATCCTCACGGATGCGGACGAGCGCGTCGGCGATGGCTTTGTTAGGAAGGCCGTGGCCATAGTATTTGAGCGCGTCGGCGGTGTTGATCTGGGCGCGCAGCATCGAGCCGAGGCCGCGGAACAGGTCCACCAGGTCCTTCTTGCTGAATTCCTTGACCTTCCCCGGCTTGTTGAGCGCGGCGAGAAGGCCTTTCTGGGCCGGCACGGCGGCGGCTTTGCCCTGGGCGGTGGGACTAGTCATCGGTGTAGGTCATGTCGATGACCTTGCTGACGGCAACAAGGTCGGTTTTTCCATCGCGGAGCAGCCGCAGGCCGCTGCGGCGGAGATTCGGCAGGACGCCTTCCTCGGCGACTTTCATTTCCAACTCGTAGGGCGTCATCTCGCCCTTCGCGAGCAGGTCGGAGATTTTCGGGGAGATCGGGATGATTTCGAGAATGGCGGTCCGTCCGCTGTAGCCGGTGTTGCGGCATTCCTGGCAGCCGCCGGACTTGGCGGTGAAGACCGGGACGTCCGCCCAGGAATCGTCGAGGCTGAAGGTTTTGCGGTCGAGCTCATCGATTCCGTTGGAGGGCTCCTTGCAATACGGGCAGAGAAGTTTGACCAGGCGCTGCGCGCAGGCGGCCTTGAGGGTTTGCGCGATCTTCCAGCGTTCCAAGCCGAGCTGTTCGAAACGCTCGATGATCTGTGAGGCCCGCGCGGTGTGAATGGTGGTGAGGACCTTGTGGCCCGTCACGGCGGCCTCGATGGCGAGCTCGGCGGACTCAATGTCGCGGACCTCTCCCATCAGGATGATGTCGGGGTCCGAGCGCATGAAGGATGCGATCATGGGCTTGAATTCCTTGGGGCTTTTCAAGTCGCAGTGGGTGATGCCGGGCACCTCGTCTTCCACCGGGTTTTCCAGCGTCAGGATGTTCACGTCCGGGCGGTTGAGTTCGCGCAGGATGGCGTTGAGCGTGGTCGATTTGCCGGAGCCAGTGGGGCCGGACATGACGATGATGCCGGCGGGGATTTTCATCACTTTGTTGAGGGCGAACATCGTCTCGTCGTCGAAGGCGAGCGTGCCTTTGCCGAGGGTGACGTTGATGTTGCTCTTGTCCAACAGACGCATGGTCACGTGGTAGCCGCGGTAGGTGCGGTGGCGCTCGTAACGGATGTCGATGGGCCGGTGGAAATAGGAAATGGTGAAACGTCCGGAGATGCCCGGAGCGGTGTTGCGGATCTCGGTGGGCAGCCGCATCAGGTTGAGCAGGAAGGCGTCGAGCCGGTCCTTGAGCTTCATCGGGATTTCCACCTTCGCGCCGATGTCGCCGTCACAGCGGAAACAATAGTAAAACGATTCCTTTTCCACCTTGAAATGGACGTCGGAAGTGCGGGTTCTCACGGCGTCCGACATGATCGAGGCGATCAGCTGGGCCATCGGCTCGGTGTAGTCGGTGGTGACGTCGAAGTCATGGATGCCGTCATCCATGTCTTCCACGTCGATGGCGTCGAGGTCGGATCTGCTGGGGCCGTTGTTGGTGGCGATCGACTCGATGGCCCGGCTGATTTCGGTGGCGAGCGTGACGATCTTGACGATCTCAAGATGGGGGAAACGCGGGGCGAGATATTCTTCTGGCAGCGGGCTCCAGGGATTGGCGATGGCGACGATGAGCTTGTCGGTGCCCGAGAGGCAGAGCGGGGCGAAGAATCCGCGGGTCATCACCGTGGAGTCGCAGGTGGCGTGGAGCGTGCCGTCGCAGAACTCGGCGACCTTCGGGAAGAAGGCAAGGCCGTTGATCTTGGCGATGGCCGCCATGAAGCTGTAGCGGGTGACGCGGTTAGGCACCTGGTCCTGGGCGAGCTCCGCATAGCTCGGATCATGCCCGGCCAGCTCGCCCATGATCCGGCGGCTGATGAGTTCGTTGAAGGAGATGCCGTCGAATTCTATCATGGGAAGGGGAAGGGGAAGGGGTGATCAGTGATCAGTGATCAGTGATCAGTGATCAGAGAAGAGAAGAGAAGAGAAGAGAAGAGAAGAGAAGAGAAGAGGAAGAAGTGAGCAGTGAGCAGTGAGCAGTGAGCAGAGCAGAGCAGAGCAGAGCAGAGTAAGAGGTTAGCAGGGAAGGATTTAGGGCGAGGAGCGGCGTTTTAGGGAATTGATGAGGCCTTGGATCATTTTTGAGAGTTCCTTGGTCTCGGTGATCATTTCGCGCGAGCCGTCAAGGGCGGGCTGGCTGAGCTTTTTCCGCACGCGCTCGGAGATGTAGAGCTGGGTGCGGAGTTCGCCACAGGAACCTTTGCTGTAGCGGAGGAATTTGATGAAATCGGGTGTGCTGTCCCGTTCGCAGCCTTCCGCGATGTTGGATGGGATGGAAACGGCAGCACGTTGCATCTGATCTTTGAGTCCGAAATCTTTCGAATTATGGTTGGCTACATAAACATCCACTGCGAGTTGGCAGCCGCGCTTCCAGATATCGAGATCTTCAAATGTATTGATGTCAGGCATGGGAAGGAGTTTTGAGTGAAGAAGTGATCAGTGATCAGTGATCAGTGATCAGTGATCAGAGAAGATGAAGAGAAGATGAAGAGGAGAGGAGAGGAGAGGAGAGGAGAGGAGAGGAGAGGAGAGGAGAGGAGAGGAGAGGAGAGGAGAGGAGAGGAGAGGAGAGGAGAGGAGAGGAGAGGAGTGGAGAGGAGTGGAGAGGAGTGGAGAGGAGTGGAGAGGAGTGGAGTGGAGTGGGTGGATTATTGAATTTTCTTTTCTGATCACTGCTCACTGATCACTCGGCACTTTTTCACAGCTCGAAGTGCTTTCGGCTTAAAAACGTCCAGCTCTCGTAGTCGAGCCGGGCGACGGTGATGAAGGGGCGGATTCCGAAGCGCTTGAAAACGGTGGTGCGGATTTCCTCCGCCAGGATCGCGGCGGCGACCGGATTGGCGGAGGCGGTGCCGATGGCGTCGGTGTCCTCGGCATAGATCACCGGGGATAACAGGACCCGCGCGATCTTGTGGATCTGGTCGAAGGATTCGTAGAACGCGGAAGGGGCGATCAACTTGCCGCCGAAGGGGATCAAGGGCGCGGAGGGGTTCAGCGTGGCGGCGACCTTGTTGCCGAGGTCGAGGATGGCCGGGCTGAGGTGTTCCTCGTCGTGGCCAAGGACCCGCGCCATCACTTCGAGGAGGTCGGAAGGAATTTGTTTGGCGTGGTTCTCGCGGGCGGTGGCGATGGCCTGTGAGATTTCGGCGGGGGTTCCGGCGCGGGCTTGATGGAGGGCTTCCGCGGTTTGTTGCAGGCAGAGCTCCGCGAAGTCCCAGAGGTCCGCGCCCTTGGCGCGGGGGGCGGGTTCCTGGGCCTCGAGGAATGGTGAAGCTTCGAGCATCAGTGTTTGGCCGCCTTGCTGAAGTTGGATTTGGTGCGGCTGGGAGCGCTGTATTTCCGCGGGGCAATTTCCTCGGCACTCGGATAGTCGGCCCGCCGCTCCTCGGTACGCGGGTAGTAAGGCGCCTCGGTCGGCTGCAGGCCGCGGACGGTCCGTGTCAGGTTGGGCTCGTGGGCGGGGCCGGGATTGTCCTGGTCCACCCAGTCGTGATCGCAGCCGATGACGGTGTTCGAGCGGAGGCGGTTGCTGGCACTGTCGTTCGCGCCGCGGCTGGTCGGGTCGTAGGATTTCGGGGTGACGACGAAGACGAGGCTGGTTTGCTCTTTGAGTGCTTCCTTGCTTTTAAAGAAGAAATTGAGCACTGGCAGGTCACCGAGCAGCGGGATTTTGGTGTTGGCTCCGGATTTGGCCTCGCCATAGAAGCCGCCGACGATCAGGGAGTAGCCGTCAGGCACGCGGGCGAGTGTTTCGACCATTGATTCGGTCACGCGGGGATACCGGTTCTTGGTTTTCTCGCTGATTACTTCGCCACTGATCTGCGCCGAACGCGGACGCAGTTTCATGCGGACCGTGCCATCCGGGAGCAGGGTGGGTGTGACCACCATGGAGATGCCGATTTCCCGGTGCTTGTCGGGGTCGGTGTCGATGCTCTTGTCACTGGTGTCGATTTTATAACGGACTTCCTCGGTCACGGTGGGGTTGTCTGATCCGCTGACCGCGGTGCTGGTGGTGGTGATGATTGGAAGCCGGTCGATGATGGAAATGGTCGCCTGTTCGTTGTCCTCGGTGATGAGGGTGGGGTTGGAAACCTGGCTGGCGAGGTTGCCTTCCGCCAGTGCGCGGAGGACGCCGTTGAGTTGGAGCGGGCTGAGCACGAGGTTGGTGCTGCCGGAGCCGATCGCGTCGGCGACGGGCGAGTCCAATCCGAAGACGGAATTGAGATCGCGGGTGACCTTGAGGGAGGTGCCGTCCTTGCCGAGAGATGCGGCCCAGTTGACGCCGGTGCGCTCGGCGACGCCGCTGTTGACGCGGAGGATCTTGGTTTCGACGATGATCTGGCCTTTCGCCTTGTCGATGCCGTGGAGCAGGTCGCGGGCTTGCTCGATGCGGTGGGCGGAGTCGATGATGATGATGGTGTTGGTCTTGGGCTCGAAGTTGACGATGCCGGTGCCGGGGCTGAGCATGGGTTTGATCAGTTCCTTGATCTGTTCCATGTCGGTGGGGCGGAGGTAGCGGAGTTGATAGTGAAACTCGGCGCTCGGCAGTTGGGCGAGCTGGGCCTGGGTGAGGGCGTAGATGGTGTTGCCCTTGGTGTGGAGCGAGAGTCCGTACATGAAGGAGAGCTCTTCCATCTGTTGGAGGGGGTTGCCGTCGTTGAGGTGGCCGGTGACGAGGAACTCGGGGCCGGCGATCTTGGAGTTGTGGAAATACTGGCGGCCGGCGGATTTCGCGAGGAACTGGAAGATGTCATTGAGTCCGGCATCCTTGATGATAAAGCCCTCGTCGGACTTTTGCATTTCCTGTTTCTGTTGTTCAAGCGGGCCGAAGGGCGCGGCGGCTCCGGGCGCGGCTGGATCTCCGGGAGCAGGCACTGCAGGGATCTCCGAAGGCGCGGGGAGGCCGGAGGGTTCGATTGCGGGCAGGGTGTCTCCCGCGCCGGGAATTTCAGGGATTTGCGCTCCGGCGGCGGCCACGGCTTCGATCGCGGGATCGTCAGGGCTTTGGGCGTGGAGCATTCCCGCCGCAAGGATGGCGGCGGAGAGGGTGAGGAGATTCGCGGCTTTCATGGTGGTGTGGTTGAGAGGTTTAGGCGGTTTCAGCGCGTGGGATCGGGTGCTTCAAGTTCAATCGGGGCGTTCGGGCGGTCCGGGACCATGCCGGGAGCGGTGATTCCGTTATTTCCGGGAGTCATCCCGACCGGGAGCAGGTCGAGCTTGCGGGAGGCGGTCTCGCCGCTGTCGAGGTTGCGAAAGCCGATCTGGCGGGAGGTGACTTCGGTGACTTGGACGCGGATGGGTCTGCCGTGGAAGCTGAGCGGGAGCTGGTCGCCTTGCCTGACCGAGCGGGTTCCTATCAGGAATCGTTTTTCGCCGGGCATGATGGTGGTGACCACGATCATCCCGACGATGTCGGCGAAGGGGGTCGCCTGGATGGGCGCGGCGCGTTTCACGGCTCCGGCGACCGGGGCCTTGATGACCGGTTTCGCGTCCGGGTCCTGGAGCTGGCCGAAGGGGTCCGTGGCGCGTTTCCGCATCAGGAGCACGGAGGAAACCGATTCCACGTAAGGAGCCAGCTCGTCGGCTCCCACTTGGCGGGACGGCAAGGTGTTGACCGGGGCGGCTTCCTTGGCGATGGGCTTGGCGGTTTTGGTTTCCTTGGGAGCGGAGGCCTCGGACGCGAGGGATTTGGTGTCGAAGTTGGCGGCCGACTGCGCGGAGGCGGAGGGCGCCAAAAAGATTCCGAACAGCAATAGCAGGGGCGCGACCGGGCTCCTCGAGTGGAATGGATGTTGGCGCGTGGGCGAGACGCCCACGCTCCTTGAAGTTAGTTTTCCCATGCGGTGTAGGTGACTTGGAAGTTGAGGAGCGAGGATTGGTTGGTGCTGGGATCGATCTTGAGCTCCTGGAGCTGGAGTTGCGGCATCCGGGTTTCCAGTTCGAGGAAGGCCCGCTGCATGGTGCGGTAGGTGCCGCGGAAGGCGATGCGGATCTGCGAGGAGCTCTGCGCGGAAATAGCTCCGAAGCCACCGCTGGTACTCGGGCGCTCGAAGGCGGTCTGTTGGATTTCCTTGGCCGGCAGACCCTCGGAAATCTCCCGCAGGTTGGTGGTAACGGCACTGGCGGTTTCCTGGGAGAGCTGGGTTTTCCAGCGGTCGAGGTGCGGGCGCTGGCGGCCGACCTGGGCTTCGATCTTGAGGCTGGCGAACCGGCCCGCTTCGTAAGCCGTGTAACTCTTCTGTTTGATCGCGGAGGAGGTGACCATGTTGGATTTCAGCATGGAGAAAATCCCGATCAGCACGGCGGTGGCGACGATGGGAAGGATGAGCCCAAACAGAATAATCGGTTGGCGGTAGAGATGCATTGGGAACTTTGAACGTTGAACTTCGAACATGGAACGTCGAACTGAAGAGAAGAGGAGAACGATTATTTCCGACGCTTTTCGGCGGTGTTGATGCTGGCGACGAAAATCCGGATGAGCTGATCGGTTTCCTGGGTGAGTGCTTGGAGCCGGTCAGAGTTTGGGAGTAATTCGGCGCGGAAGATGAGTTTCAGCCAGCGGTCGGATTCGCGGAGTTCTTTGAGTCCGAGACGGAATTTGTGAATGAAATCAGCGGTGGATTCGGTTCCTTGGGCCTCCCCGTGGTGAGAGAGCGGAGCGGTCCCCGAACGCAGCAACTGGTTACCCACATGACGTTCCGCGTAATCACCCGCCAGGGAACGCGTCAGCCGGATGATTTGCGCTCCGTAGTCCAAAAGACGCTCTTCCAAATCATAAGGCTGTTGCGGGTCTTGTTTCATTTCAGCATTCATTCTCTTCGTTCAAAGTTGGAAGTTCGGCGTTCGAAGTTTGACGTTCACGGGGCTTTGGCGACGTTGATCGCCATCGGATCGGTGGCCTCGAAACGCTGGGTGATGGTGAGGTCGAAGGTGAACGGATAGGTCGATTGATCCGCATCGTCGATTTCCTCCGGCGGAATGTTTTTGTAGCTGCTGTTTTCCTGGGTGCGGACGTTAACGACGAGGTTGCGGTTGCCGGTGTTCGGGCTATAGGCGCTGTTGCCGGTGACGCGGGCGATCTCGCTGAAGTGGGCGGAAATGCCTTCGCGGGTGTTGAGGTTATTAAGGTATTCGAGGGCTTCGTCGCGGGCGTAGCCGGTGATTTTCCATTCCTTGACGAGACCGACCTTGGCCTTGCCGGGCGTGCTGTCGGGCTTGGCCGCGTGGGCGTAGGTCTTCACCAACATGCCGCTGTTTTCAGGGAACATGCGGGAGAGCGATTCCATGCTGGTCCACGCCTTGGAGCGGTCTTCCAGCAGGTTGTTCCAGTGCTCGGCTTTTTGTCTCTCGTTGGTGACCTTTTTGAGCCGTCCTTTAGTCAACTCCGTTTGGGACGGGTCGAACGACCATTCCGGACGGCGGATCAGATCGATCACGCCGAGGCCGAAGTAGGCGATGGACAGCACCGCGATGGCGAAGAGCGCGACCCGGGAGAGGCGGAGAAGCTTGAGCAGTCGCATGTCCGAGCGGCTGGGATGGATCTCGACGATGTCCCTGGGTGTCGGCAGGAAATCCTGGAGCGCCCATTTTTCCTCGAGGAGGATGGTGAAGGTGTGGCTGGTGGTGGATTCGGCTGGCGCGGCGGGCTGCGCGGAGATCGCCGGTTCGGGGCACCAGGCGGGGATGCCTTCGATGCTGGCTTGTTGGACCACTTCCACGCGGCTGGTGGTGAAGGTGATTTTCAGGTCAGCACTGAGCGAGGCGTCCACTTTTTCACCGAGAGGGAGGAGGAAGAGGTCGGGATCGACGAATTCCAGGGAGGCGTTGGTGGTGGTGAGCGCGTTGCGGAAATTGGTGGGCCGGCGCAAGCCGCGGTGCTGGAGGGTCCGGATGAGCCTCAGGTCGGCGTGCTCGTTGAAGAAGGCGAGGGCGGTGAACCACGGGTATTGGAGAATGCCGACGAACGGCTTTCCGGGCGTGGGTTCGACCGACTGGCTCAGTCCCATGATGACCACCAGCGGCGCGCTCAAGGCGTGGGTGATGACCGGGAAATTTCCGGTCTCGCCGGTTTCCCGAAGCTTGGCGATGAGGGGCGCGTATTGCTTGGAAATGGTGATGGTGGTGCCGATCACCTCGCTGCCTGCCGCCGGGTAGGGGAGTACGCGCCAGGCGGCTTGGTCGGCGAGAATCGACGAGTCTTCGAGAATCGATCCGGGGTCGGAAACGGCGGTGTCCCGGAGGTCGGCAAGGGCGGCGGGGTTGTCGAGCTCCGGCTTGAGCTCGGTGGTCGCGAACTCGTCGGCGACGTGCAGGATGACGCCCAAGGACGAGGCTCCGTGGGAGCGGGCGGCGCGGAGCGCCTCGGCGACGAAGCTGTCCAGCCGGGCGGGGTCTTGCAGGATTTCCTCCGAGAGGGACGGCCCGCTGCTCCACTGGGCCTTCTTGCAGTCGTGATAGAAAGTGGTGATGCCGGCGCCATCCGTGCGGATGTGCAGCTGGAAATTCAGCTCAAGGGCGTTCTGATACCATGCCGGATTGCTGGCGCGGGTGGTGTGGCGCAGGATCGAACAGGCCTGGCGGAACTGCTGGAAGGCATTGAGAGACGCCGGATGTTGGAAGGTGGCCAAGGGACTGGAAAGTAAGGGAGTGCATGGCGGACGGGGGAGCGATCCGGGGAACGAAAGATTTCGGGAAAGGGAACGGCTCGCCCGCCATGAGCAGGCGAGCCGTGGAATTGAACTTCCGGAGGGAAGCTCGGCTGGAATTACCAGTCTGCTGTCAACGTCGTCGCTGGAGCGTAGTCGACTTCGCCAGTGCCTGTGTAGGCAGCTGTCAACCACAGAACGCCTGCAGTTGGAACCGTGCCACCGCCGGTGTAGCTGGTGATGGCAGTGGCTGGAGGAGCCGGCTTGCGTAGATATGCGCCAACGCCATCGCTGGCAGCTCCATAGATAATGGCTTCGGTGCAAACTCCAGTGCCTTCCGTGAGGTTTTGCATGTTGGCATGACCGCGCACGGCTTGTTGGGCATTGCGGATGTTCAGGATGTTGGTGGAACGGTCGGAACCCTTCTTCCAGGCACGTGCGCCGATGAAGAGGATGGAGATGAGGGAGAGCAAGACAAGGATGACGACTGTCAATTCGAGCAGGGTCATACCGGACTTGGACTTCATGTTTTGGGTGTTGGTCAGTTTCATAGTGTGTTATTTTCTATTTTTTATTCGGGTGTGTTTGTTTTTTTGTCGGATTGAGAGCGCTTTTGGACTCGAAGGTTTCTGAGTTCTTCGGGGTTTGGGCGGGGTCTCGGAAAGTGGTTGGGAAGAGGTCTTAAAGTCGAAGGTCTTAAAGTCTGAAGGTCGGAAGATGAGATTAAGATTAAGAGGGTCTGAAGGTCGAAGGTCGAAGGTCTTAAAGTCGAAGGTCGGAAGAGGAAGAGTCGCTGGCGTCTTTGACTTTCAGACCTTTGACTTTAAGACTTTCAGACATCTCATCTTCAATCGTCATCATTCTTGTTCATTTTGGAGTTCTGGAAGGTTTCCTGGGTGATGACGCCTTGGTTGAGGAGGCGGCGGAGATTGGAGTCCCACTCGATGTTGCCGGCGCGGCGGATGACGTCCTCCAGCGAGCGGGCGCCGCCGTCGTAGTTGGCGATGGCGCTGGAGACGGCGTCGTCGTTGTTCTGGAGGAATTCGTAGGTGAGCACCCGCTTCTGGACGCCGTTGAGGAGGCCTTGCGAGTGGATGAAGATGAGGATTTCCGCGAGGCGGCTGAGGACGGAGGTGTGGTTGTCCTTCGGATAGAGTTCGAGAATCCGGCCGATGGTTTTGACGGCGCCGGTGGTGTGGAGGGTGGAGAGGACGAGGTGACCGGTCTGCGCGGCTTCCATGCAGGTTTCCATGGCCTCGCGGTCGCGGATTTCTCCGAGCAGGATGATGTGGGGCGCTTTCCGTAGCACGTCCTTGAGACCTTGCTTGTAGGAGTGCACGTCGCGGCCGACTTCCTGTTGGGTGACGATGCTGGGTCCGGGAATCCGGTGGCCGGGATAATCCGGATCATCCATGTCGTCGGGATATTGATACTCGATGGGGTCCTCGACGGTGACGATGTGCTTGGGATGATTCCGGCGGGCCCAGTCGATGAGCGAGGCGAGGGTGGTGGATTTGCCCGAGCCGGTGGGACCGGTGACGAGGCAGAGTCCGGCGCGCTTGAGGACGCCGTGGCGCAGGGTGTCGGTGGTGTCGGGATCGATGCCGAGGGATTCCAGCTCGGGGATGAAATCGTTGAGAATCCGGCAGGTGACGCCGAGGCCGGAGGAGCTGAGGTGGGCTTGGATCCGCAGGCGGCCGGAGCGTTCGCCGCTGTCGCCCATGGGGATGCCGTCGCAGGAGAAGTCGGCGACGCGGGTCTCGGAGAA
Source organism: Luteolibacter sp. (assembly GCF_058122085.1). NCBI lineage: Bacteria > Pseudomonadati > Verrucomicrobiota > Verrucomicrobiia > Verrucomicrobiales > Verrucomicrobiaceae > Luteolibacter > Luteolibacter sp. Next base: position 13,549 of record NZ_JBIKBQ010000080.1, read on the forward strand.
GCTGGCGATGGCGAGGCGGATTTTTTCATCGACCCGCATATCCATGCTGTTTTCCTGACCGAATCCGTGGCTGCCGCTCTCGCGGTTGGAGATGAGTTCCTTGAGGATCTCGTCCATGTTGCCGGCGTTGAGGATGCCGAGGAAATCGAGTTTCTCCATGCCCTTGTTGGTATGGATATAGACCGGGCGGTCGGCGCGCATCTGGATGTCCGAGACGCGGAGCTCGCGGCAGACGCGGAAGATGATGCCGAGCAGGTGGTTGCCCTTCATGCCCGCGGCGAAACGCACCGGCACGGCGGCCGGGGTGTGACCCGGAAGCGGTGGTGGTTCGAGAACTGGGGCAGAGGAGATCATGGGAAGAGAAAGAGAAGAGGTCTGAAAGTCGAAGGTCGGTAGAGGAAGAGGTCTAAAAGTCGAAGGTCTTAAGGTCGAAGGTCGGTAGAGGAAGAGGTCTAAAAGTCGAAGGTCTTAAGGTCGAAGGTCGGTAGAGAAGAGGAAGAGGAAGAGGTAAGTGGAAGTTCGGATGTTTGACCTTAAGACTTTGAGACCTTAAGACCTTTAGACTCTCCCGATACTTGCGGCTGGAGTTTGCCTTCGAGGCGGAGGATGGTTTTCTCGGCGGCGTCGCGGATCTTGACGATGAAGTGGAAACGCTCGTCGCATTCGTTGACGCGTTGGGGTGATAGAAGCTCCCAGTTTTTCGTTTGGTCCCACTCTTTGGCGAGGGTCTCGTAGCGGACAAGGCAGTGGTCGGTGATATCCAGGCACTGGCGCATCTGCGCGGGGGTGAACTTGGGCTGCTCGCTTTTGAGGTCCTCGAACATGAGGTGGAGCATGTTGGTCGCGGCGGCGGCGGCAGTGAGGGCCGGGCGGGGATCGTGTTCCTGCTTGAGGCAGTATTGGATGGTGTCCTGGGCGAGTTTCGCGGCGGAAGGCGTGAGCTCGGGACGGGTGCCGACGGCGGGCTCGGTGAGGAAGAAGTTGAGCGAGTTGTAGTTTCCGTAGTGGGACGGATCGAGCTGGTAGGCGAAGCGGAGCTTGTCCTCGGTCTGGCGGCGGAGGTAGCGCTTGTGGGCGTCGCTCGGGGCTTTCGGGTTGGTGCTGACTTCAGAGACTTTGCCGAGGGAGGCGAGGAAGTTTTCGAACCGGCGCTCCAGCGATGGGTTGGATTTGGCGGCGGGTTTGATTTCCGCGGTTTTCTTGCAGGAGTCGCAGGATTGGCCGTCTTCATGACGGTGGGCTCCGACACCCATGCCGCCGTGGAAGTAGGTTTCGATGGAGCCCTGCATGGCCATTGCAAAAACCTCGCCGTAGGGGCTGCCGTTGATTCCCAGCGGGTTGAGCGGAACATCCAAATCAGGATTGGTGACCAGCGGGCGTCCGGCAAACGCCCATGCCAACACGCCGCTGCCGATGAGGCAGAAGGAGATCGCGTGGGTGGAGATGCGGGACATGGGAAGAAGAGGTGGGAAGAGGGTCGAAGGTCTTAAAGTCGAAGGTCTTAAGGTGGGAAGAGAAGAGGAAGAGGTCTGAATATTTGACTTTGAGACTTTGAGACTTACGCAGTAATCTTGGTGCGGAAGGTGAGGCGGGAGAGGCCCAGATAGACCGCGAAGATGCCGGCGAAATAGAGGGTCATGTTCCAGAAGGCTCCGGCAGGAAGGGATCCGCGCTTGAAGAGCAGGCGCTGGGTGAGATCCGCGAAACTGTAGTGTGGCGAGTAAACCCAGAGTCCGTGGAGGATCGGATTTTCCTCAAGCTTCAGCATGTGCTCGATGTAGCCGACGCCGTAGAGGCCGTAGATAGCGATGAGCAGGGTGACGGTGAAGCCGGTGATGCCGCCGAAGCGCGAGGCGAGCGCGGTCGCCAGGGCTAACAACGGAGCGGTGACCAGCAGGAAGAGCGCGGCGTATTGGAGGTTCAGGGTCCACCACATCGAGTGCTCGGCGGGATCGGCGGGCTTGGCTCCGAACTGGCAGATGAGCGCGGTGATGATGGCGAGCGGCGCGATGAAGGAGAAGACGGCGAGCCAGATTTCCAGCAGTTGGCGGGTGGCGGAAACTCCGGTGGTTTGGAAATACTCGCCGACGCCGGTTTTGGCGTTGGTTTCCCCCTCGCGGGCGGCGGTGAACAAGCCCCAGAGCAGGGTGCAGGTCCAAAGCGTGCCCCAAGCGGCGAGAATCCGGGCCGGTTGCACGAGCAGCGGTTTTTCGGTGGCGCTGGAAATCAGCGGCAGTGCGAAAGGCAGAGCGATCACCGCAAGGGCGCAGATCGCCCAGGCTTTACGCTGGAGAATCGTGGCAAATGTGAGTCGGAAGAGTCTCATGGCTGGGGTTCAGTTCATCAAATTCTTGAGGGCGCTCCAGGTCTGGCCGTCTTCATTGAGATGGCGGGCGCTTTTGCCTTCGATCATCAGCGCGCTGGGCATTTCCATCGAATCGTAGTCCGGATGGCAGCTCACGAGGCGCAGGACGTTGGCAGAGGACTGTTTCCAGATTTCCTCGAAGGCTTTGCGGGCGAAGGCGTCGAGTCCGCTGAAAGGCTCGTCGAGAAGCAGGATGTTGCCGGTGTCCGGTTTCACGGAAAACTCGGCCATGATCAGGCTGGTTTTGCGGCGGTTGCCAGTGGAAAGGCGGCCGTAGGGCTTTTTGACGTCGAGCTCGATGCGTCCGGCGAGGTCGAGCGCTTCTTGCAGGCGGGCTTTGGGAAGCAGCATCCGGAAAACCATCGCCGGAGTGATTTCGGGATCGAAGCGGAGATCCTCGGGAAGATATTGGACGAAGCCCTCGGCGCGGAACTTTCCGGAAACCGGTTTCAAGGTGCCGGCGAGGGTGCGGAGGAGGGTGGTCTTGCCGCGGCCGTTGCGGGCCAGCAGGAAATGAGTGCCGCCGGTCAGCTTCACCTCTTGCCCGAAGCGGGCGAGCGGGCTGCCGTAGCCAATTTCAAGACCGGAGTCGAGATGGATGGTGGCTTGCCTGTTCATCGTTGCTGGTTTCGACTTCGTTGCGGGTTCTAGATCGATGAGGCAGGTTATCAAAATACCTAAAATATCGGCTTCGGTAACATTTTTTGTAATAGCAAAATCATTTTTGGTTGGCAACCTTTTTTGAGTATTTCAAGAGCCCGCGCGCTTGTTTTTTAATAAAATTGAATTTTCCCGACTCGGATCCTTATGAAACAAAGGATTCTTCGGATTGGCGGAGCTATAAAAAAACCAAAGATTTTTTCTTCGTGACGGGAAGGAAGTGGCTGGTAAAAGCCCGCAGCGGATTATGGCGGGCAAGTTAACATACCAACAGGCAGGAGTGGACACGCGCAAAGCGGCCGCTCTGGTGGGCGACATCGGCACTCACGTGCGCAGGACTCAACAGACACGCAAGTTGTGGGGGGCTTTCGGGCTTTTCGCCGCTTGTTACGACCTGAGCAGCTACAAGGAGCCGGTCATGATGACCGGTTGCGACGGCGTCGGGACGAAGTTGGAACTGCTGCTGGAGCACGATCTTCTTGAAACGGCCGGCAAGGATCTCGTCGCGATGAGCGTGAACGACATCCTCACCACCGGCGGCGACGCGCTGCTTTTCCTCGATTACATCGGCATCGCGGCGCTGCATGAGGAGAAAATCACGCGGCTCATTTCCGGCATGGCGGATTACCTTGAGGCCTGCGACTGCATTCTCGCCGGCGGCGAAACCGCCGAAATGCCGGGGATTGTTCCTGTGGATGTCATCGAGCTTTCCGGATTTTGCATCGGTTGCGCGGAAAAGCCCGACCTGATCGACCCGACCACCGTCGCTGTGGGCGACGTGCTCATCGGCTACGCGTCCGACAGCATCCACGCCAACGGTTGGTCGCTCGTCCGCCGCGTGCTCAACGAATTTCCCGGCGAAGTCACCGACGAGGAACTCCACGCCTGGCTCAAACCCACCCGCCTTTATCACGACGTCACCCGCGATTTGAAGAAATCCGGCGTGAAGCCGAAAGCGATGTCGCACATCACCGGCGGCGGCCTGCCGGAAAACCTCGAGCGCCTGTTCCGCGGAATGGGGGCCGATCTGGAAATCCCGAAATGGAATCTTCCCGGCATTGAAAAACTTCTCTCCCACGTCGATGCGGAAGACCGCTTCCACACCTTCAACATGGGCATCGGCTGGGTGGCGATCGTCGCCGAGGCGGATGTCCAAACCGCACTCAAGGCGGGCGACGGCGGCACGGTTTTAGGCCGGATGGTGCCTGAAGAAGGTGTCCGAGTTTGCGTAATCGGCGAGTGACGCTAAATTTTCCCCACGCATGAGCGACTTCCTCACCCACGAATGCGGAATCGCCGCAGTGCGACTCCGCAAGCCGCTGGCTTATTATTACGACCGCTACGGTACCTGTCTGTGGGGGCTCAACAAGCTGTTCCTCCTGATGGAAAAGCAGCGCAACCGCGGCCAGGACGGCACCGGGATCGGCTGCGTGAAAATCGACATGCCCATCGGCCAGTCCTACGTCCATCGCCGCCGGGGCGTGGAAAAGGACGCGCTGTCCGAGATTTTCCGCAAGGAGACCAAGGATTTCTACAAAATGTCCCGCAAGGGCCTGCTGAACGCCAAGGACCCGGAAAGTGTGAAAAAGCACTTCGATTTCGGCGGGGAAATCCTCATCGGCCACCTGCGCTACGGGACATCCGGGGAATTCGACGCCGGCTGCTGCCATCCTTATTTGCGCCGCAGCAACTGGCCGACGCGCACCCTGATGGTGATGGGGAATTTCAACATGACCAACGCCGGCGCGCTCAACGAAGTGCTCATCGACCGCGGTCAGCACCCGGTTTTCGGCACCGACACGCAGACGGTGTTAGAGGAAATCGGCTACCATCTCGACGAGGCGCACACCGACCTTTACCGCCACCTGCGCGACTCGGGAGTGCCCGGCGCGGAAATTCCGGCGATGATCTCCGCGGGCTTGGACGTGCCCAAGCTGGTCGCGGAATCTGCCGCCGCGTGGGACGGCGGCTACGCGATTTGCGGTGTCATCGGCAACGGCGACATGTTCGTCATGCGCGATCCGCACGGCATCCGCCCGTGTCACATGTTAGTGACTGACGAGGTCATCGCCTTCTCTTCCGAGCGGGTGCCGCTGATGACCGTGTTCGAAGCGGACGCCAGCGAGGTGAAAGCAGTCGATCCCGGATCGATGATCACCATCAAGTCGGACGGCTCGATATCCGACTCCGCCTTCACGCCGCCGCAGCGCTACACGCCGTGCTCGTTTGAGAAAATCTATTTCTCCCGTGGCAACGACCCGCAGATCTATCGCGAGCGCAAAGCGATGGGCGCCGCGCTCGTCTCGCAGGTTGTCGAGTCCATCGGCGGCGCGTTCGACAAGACCGTCTTTTCCTTCATTCCTAACACCGCAGAAACGGCGTATTACGGCCTGATGGACGGCCTCCGTCTTTACCGCCGCCAGGAAGTGCGCTCGGAAATTTTGAAGGCCTCCAGCGAAGGCACCCTCACGCCCGAGCTGGTCGATGATTTGATCCTCCGCAATTGGCCGAAGGGCGAGAAAATCGCGCACAAGGACATCAAGATGCGGACCTTCATCTCGCAGGAAAAAGGCCGCGACCAAATGGTTTCCCACGTTTACGACATCACTTACGGCGTCGTGAAGCCGGGGGATCTCCTCGTCGCGCTCGATGACTCGATCGTCCGCGGCACCACGCTCAAGCAGTCGATTCTCAAGATCCTAGCCCGCACCAAGCCATCGAAGATCGTCGTCTGCTCCACCGCGCCGCAGATCCGTTATCCGGATTGTTATGGAATCGACATGTCGGAGCTCGGCAAGTTCATCGCCTTCGCGGCCGCCGTCGCGCTGCATCGCCGGGCGGGCAGGCAGTCGCTGCTAGACCGAATTTACGACGACTGCCAGGCGGAGCTCAAGCGGCCCGCCGCCGAGCGCAAGAACCGCGTCCAGGCGGTTTACGACGCCTTCACCGATGAAGAGGTTTCCGCGGAAATCAGCCGGATGGTCTATCCGGAAGGCATCGAATGGCACGGCGAGGTGGAGGTGATTTTCCAAAGCATCGACAACCTCCACGCCTCGATCAAAGGCGACTGCGGCGACTGGTATTTCACCGGAAACTACCCGACCGCCGGCGGCTACGCGATGGTCAACCAGGCCTACATCCGCTGGTACGAAGGCGTCGGCGGGCGGAGTTACGACCTGCCGTTGTGAGGCCGCACGTCGCGGCGATCACCGGTCGCCGC
>NZ_JBIKBQ010000081.1:0-19668 GCF_058122085.1 Luteolibacter sp.
GAGGATCGGCTCGGTAGGGGAATTCACCAACGAAGTGAAAGCCTATCTCGCCCGGAAGAATGAGGAATCCAATTCGATCAACTGGCAGTTCACCAACGAAAAAGCCCGCATCAAACTCAAATCACTCCATCCAACAATTTGAATTTTACGCGACACTAGCAACCTGAAACCGCCAGGAGGAAATCGACCGGGATGGGAAGGATTTGAGACGCCAGGCAGCCAAGAACGCAAAAGGAGATTGGGGTTTGGAGGCTTGGCGGCGGGTCAAACGACATGGAGTCCCTCCGCCTCGGCCGCGATGGCGGGGAGCACACGCGCCCTCGTGGCATGGTTGGCCTGCATGACGAGCGAGCCGGTCTTTGCATTGCAAACGCATGTTTTCAGCGAGGGCGCTGAAAACCACACGCGAGGGCGCGTGGAGTACCCCCGTGGAGATTGAAGCATCCGCACCGGCTTCTTCCAAAGCTGTTTGAGCCGCGCCGACTCCTCCGTGTTGAGTTCCCGTTTCCCTTTCACCGTGGTTGAGGTTAGGCCCTCACTCCGCGCGGGAGAGGCGGGAGATGCCGCGCTGGAGGAGCTGGGCGTCCACGCCGGTGGAGGCAGCGTCGTCCAGATAGACGGTGAAGTCCTCCTCGACGAACTCGATGGAATGGCGCTCGTTCAGGTTGCCCTTGAACGCCGCGATGAGGGTTTTCATGTCCTTGATTTCCTTGCCGTTGACCTTGCGGACGATGAGGTTGCGAAGGCTTTCGTAGCCGACGGTGGCGGGGGTGGGGATGGAGCCGCTCAAGAAAACGACGCGGTTCATCGTGTCCTCGTATTTCTCGGGATTCTCCATCGCGTCGAGGAAATTGAGCGGGGCGCGGCTCTGCCAGTTTTCGCCGTAGGCTTCCATCAGCGGGCGGGAAAGTTCCTGGAAGACGAGGCCGCCCTTGATCAGGAAGTTAGGGGCCTTGCCGAAATTGTAGCCGGGGACCAGGCGCGCGCTTTCCTCCTCGCGGGTGAGGACGGGCTTGATTTCCAGCGGCTGCCCCTCGCGCAGCAGCGAGAGGGTGACGGACTCGCCGGTGGACTTCTCCCCGCGGATGAGGTGGCCCCAGAACAGGCTGCCGTAGTTCGGGTGCTGATAGTATCCGCGGCGGTCGATCGCCTGGCCGTCGATGGCGAGCAGGACGTCGCCCTTCTTGACGCCGGCGGTCTCGGCGGCGCCGCCCTTGCGGACGGACTGGATGTAGATTCCGCCCTGGTCGTCGGCGAGTTTCAGCCATTGCCGGAGAGATGCGTCCTCGGTGCGGGCGATGGAAATCCCGAGGCTGGGGAAACCCTGATAGTCGTCGTCCGCGCTTTCCTCGAGGAAGCGGGAAATGATGTCGGTGGAGGCGACGTCGCAGATCTGGTCCTTGGAGTTGTAACTGATGAGCACGCCCGTGAGTTTCCCGTCATGGACGACGGGCAGCGAATAACTGCTGGCGGCGCTCTGCATCGAGGCCTTGACGAGGTAGGTGAGGAAACCGTGTCCGGGGAGGAAATTGGAGGTGACGTCGATGCTCTGGAGGCTGCCGGGGGTGAGGAGCGTCTGGCCGTTTTCCTCGATCTGCAGAATTTCCAGGGCCTGGCCGATTTTCGGCGGAGCGGTGATCTCCAGCGGGGTGGTTTTTTCAAACAGGAGCTTGCCTTCCGTTTCGTCGGCCGGACCTAGCAGGGCGAGGTTCGCCTCGTAGTCCACGGCGATGACTTTCGCCTGCGCGAAATGGGTGCCGTCGGGCGATTCGAATTCGAGGTAGGTGGCGTCCGCCACGAGTTCGGAGGTGGTGAGGACGCGCTGAGGGCCGACGATGGCGGCGAGGGCGCGGCGTTGGTTAGGCGGGTTTTTCTCCCAAGGCTGGCCGGGATTCCAGGATTGCTGGGTGGCGTTGATGCGGACCACGGAGGTCTTGAGGTCGGCGCGGGACGGGGCGGTCGCTTCCGCGGGGGCGGCGGGTGCCTGGGCCGCGGGTTCGGATTTCCGCGGCTCGCAGGCGGTGAGGACGAGCAACAGGGGAAGCGTGTGGATGGGGCGCATAAATGGGAGTTCTGAAAGCTGACGATTAGACGAGGCCGAGCACGTCCTGCATGTCGTAGAGGCCGACCGGCTGGTCTTCCAGCCAGCTGGCCGCGCGGACCGCGCCGGCGGCGAAGGTCATGCGGGAGGACGCCTTGTGGGTGAGTTCCACGCGTTCGCCGTCCGCGGCGAAGAGCACGGTGTGGTCGCCCACCACGTCGCCGCCGCGGAGCGTGTGCATGCCGATTTCGCGCGGCTTGCGCGGGCCGATGTTGCCGAAGCGGCCGTGGGCGACGTCGTCCTGATAGGAAGTGCCGGTTTCCTCGTTGAGGATTTCGAGGATACGGCGGGCGGTGCCGGAGGGCGCGTCGATCTTGTGCTTGTGGTGCATCTCGGTGACCTCGATGTCGAAGCGGTCCTGAGTGAGGATGCGGGCGGCGTGGCGGGTAAGCCAGAAGAGGGTGTTCACGCCGACGGAGTAGTTCGCGGCATAGACGATGCGGATCGATTTGGCGGCCTCGTAAATCACCGCGCGCTCGGCGTCGGTGTGGCCGGTGGTGCCGATGACCAGGCTGGTGCCGTGTTTCACGGCCGCCTCGACGAGGGTGGTGGTGAAGGAATGGATCGTGAAATCGATGGCGCAGTTGGCTTGGGCAATCGCGGATTCCAGATCCTCGCCGGCGTCATGGGTGGCGGCGACGGGGACCTGCGCTTGGGCGGCGGCTTCGATGACGGCTTGGCCCATGCGGCCGGATTTTCCAGTGACGAGGAGGTTTGGCATAAGAAATTTCAGTATTTCAGTTTTCAGTATTTCAGCGCTTACCCGGTCAGTCCTCCCAGATCATGTGTTTGAGCTGGAGCTGGCTGGCGCGGGTGGCGGCTTCTTCGGCACGCGGACCTTTGAAGGAAGCGATTTTTTTGGCAACTGTAATGGCGACCGGCCAGCGTCCGGCTTTTTCGAGAAGGGCGAGCGCGCGGAAGCCACAGCGTTCGAAATACTCCCACTCCGCGGGCGGCATGGTGGTTTCGAGCACGGAGTGATAGGCTTGGAACGCTTGTTTCTCGCGTTTTTTGGCCGGGTCCTTTTCGTCCGGCAGCTGTTCGAGCGTGGTGCCGCGCAGGTATTGCAGGCGGTTGAACAGGGCGGGATGGGTTTTGGCGTGGGCGAGGAGCTTGTCATAAACCGCGAGCGCCTCGACCAGCGACGCGGGGTTGCCGCTGCCTTGGGCATACAGCGCTTCGCCTAGCAGTAGGCCGGCGGGCAGGTGGAGCGGATCGTCCGCAGGCAGGGATTTGGTCCATTTCGCGAGAAACGCCGAGGCTTCCGCGAGGCGATAGATGTCGATGAGGTGACGGGCTTTTTCGAGGGCGGCGATGGAGCTGACCGGTCCTTGGGTTTCGATCGCCTTGTCGAAAAGAATCAATGCTTCTTCCTTGGATTGCGGGGTGCCGCCGAGCGCCGCGGAGCGCGCGGCCAACAGCCATGCGGCTTGGGCGCGGGCGGGGTTGGGGGCCGCCGCCGCGAGTTTTTCGAGAACCAGCCGGGCCGGATTGTAACTGCCGGTTTGGAAGAGATTTCGTCCGAGTGTAAGCGCCGCTTCCTCCGCGGCGGGCTCCGCCGGATAGGTGTCGATGATGGATTGGGCGGCGGCGATGGCGGCGGCGGAATCGTTTGATAGATCGGAGAGGTGAAGCCGGGCCAGGGCGAGCCGCGGGGCTGGCAGGGCGACGGATTTCTCCGCCGCGGCGGTTAGGATCTCCGACTGCGCCTTGGCGAACGCGAGGTCGGGAGGGACGCTTGCTAGGGCCGCTTCCAGTGCTGCCAGGCGCGCTTCGGGCGCTCTGGCGTGATCCGGAAAACGGGTGAGGAATTCTTCAAGTGCCGACCGGGCGGCACTCGCGGGTGTGGAGGAAAGTGCCCTTTCCAGTTCGAGATCCGCCTCAAGCGCCGTGTCCGGAGGGCCGCCCTGCTGCTGAATGAGAGTGGTTCCCCTGAGTTCTCCGCTGCGGAGTCGCGTGATGGCGGCTTGCAGCTTCGCGGCTCGCGCTTGATCGCCAGTTAGGGCGATCGCGGCTTCGTCGAACAGCTGGATGGCTTGCTTGGAATCCCCATTCTGGCAGGCGACGCGGGCCTTGAGAAACGCGGCCTCGCCTTGGAGGGCAGGGGACTTTGCAGTGTCTCGGAAGGTGTCGAGAATCGCGAAGGCCTGGTCGGTGGAGCCGGCGTCGAGAAGCCAGCGTGCAAGTTGATAGAGCGCGCGGCTGGCGGCCGGGTGGCCGGGATTTTCCACCCGCAGGCGGTGCAACAAGAGCTTGGCCTCGGCCCGGGATTCCGGAGTGGCCATGCGGTGGAGCCCGACCGCGCGGGTGTAAATCGAGAACGCGAGCAGGTCTGTCAGTTCGTCAGGCGCGGTGTCGGTGGGCCAGGCGCCGGCGGCGGCCGAGCCGGTGTCCGTCGGAGTCGTGGCGATGGGGCCGATGACGGGCAAGACCGGTGGCGTGATCCACTGGCCGACGCGCTCGAGGATCGGGTCGGTGGCGGCGGGCTTTTTGGGAAGCCACTGGAGGAGCCGCTGGAAAATGGCGTCGAGGACCGGGGAGTCGGTGTGCTCTTCAAGGAAGGCGAGCAGGGATTTCGCCGCGGCATCGGGATTTCCCTGCGCGGCGATGGCATCCGCCAGACCGATGGCGGCCAAGTGATGGCGGGTGAGGGATTGGCCTTGCGGGTGGTTGACGAGCGCTTGAAAGCCGGCTTCGGCATCCGCCGGGCGTCCTTCATGGAGCAGCAGCTGGGCCTCGAGAAACGCGGCGAGCGGGCGGTCTGCCACGGCGATGGCTTGCGCGCTTGGCATGGCTTGGCGGGCATCCGCGGCGCGCTTGAGATCGAGCAGGATTTCCACCCGATAGAGCTGGATTTCTGCCTGCGTCGCGGCATCGGCTTCCGGGAGGATTGTGGCGAGCGAGTCGAGCGCGGCGTCGGCTTGCCCGAGCGCCAATTGCAGGCTCGCCAAGGTGAATCCGGTCTCGGTGCGATGCGGCGAGCCGGGATTCGCCAGCAGCTCGGAAAACATTCCGGCGGCCTCGGAAAAGTGATTCTGCCCGGCCAGCGCCTGGGCTTTCCAGAACGGGGTCTCCGGGTTTTTCGCCACCACCGCCTGCCCGAGCAACTCCAGCGCCTCCGTGGGATTTCCCGCCCGGATCAGGGATTCTGCGAGGCGGACCACGATCGTCGATTTCGCCTCGCCGGTGAGCGAGGGGTCGGCGAGGCACTCCCGGAAATGCAGTTCCGCGACTTCCCACAATCCGTGGCTCAGGGCCTCATCCCCTTGCCGCGTGAGCGCGGCCAGACCCTGGCCAAGCAGGGATGGCTGCTGGGCGAGCAGGAATAGTGGGAAAAGGGGCCACAACTTCATCGGACGGGCGGAGGCTAAAAGGGGAAGCGCGCCTTTGCCAGCCCGGATCATTGAAAAACCGCGGCTCAGCGGCAGGTTCCGAATAGCCGGTCGCCGGCGTCGCCGAGACCGGGCAGGATGTAGCCGCAGGAATTGAGGCAGCGGTCGAGGCAGGCGGTGTAAATCGCGAGGTCCGGAAATGCCTGTTCCAGCGCGGAAATCCCCTCCGGGGCGGCGACCAGGCAGGCGAAGCGGATGTGGCGGGCACCGGCTTCCCGCAGGCTGCGGACCGCCTCAATGGCCGATCCACCGGTGGCTAACATCGGGTCGAGAATGATGATTTCATCCTCTTCCAAGTTCGGCGGGTGTTTCAAATAGTAGGGCTCGGCTAGCAGGGTTTTCTCATTCCGCGCCAAGCCGATGTGCGCCACGGAGGCCTGGGGAATCAGGTCGAGGAATCCGTCGAGGAAGCCCAGTCCCGCCCGTAAAATGGGGACGAGAATGATGCCGCGGGACACTTTGACGCCGGAGGTGATTTCCAGCGGCGTGTTGCAGGCGACGACCGTGGTTTCGAAATTCGCGGTGACGGTCGCGACCATCAGTGAGGCGATCCGACGGACCCTCTGGCGGAACTCGGGCGACGGGCACTCCGGATCCCGCAGCTTCGTCAGCTCCTCGGCGATCAGCGGGTGTTCGACGGTGTGCAGCATGTTATTTTTTCCGGGCTAGCAGTTTTCTGAGTTCGGCGAGGGGAACATTCAACATGTTGGACGCTTCCTTGAGGTCGCCGTCGGAACGCTCCAGCACCCGCGCCGCGATTTCGGCGTTGAGCCATTCGAGGAGGTCCTCTCCGGTCGGGGCGGCGTTGATCAGCTGGTCCATCGCGGCGGCGAAACCGGCCGGCGACTTGCGCGGCGCGGAGGCGAGCGGGATGTCGGCGGGCAGGAGGATTTGCGATGAGGCGAGCGCGCAGGCTCGGGCAATGGTGTTTTCCAGCTCGCGGACGTTGCCCGGCCAGTTGTGGGTCTGCAAGGTCGCGATGGCTTCCGCCGAGATGCGGATGCGCGCCATGCCGTTCTTGCGGGTGATGCGCTGCAGGAAATACTCCGCCAGCAGCGGGATGTCCTCCAACCGCTCGCGCAGAGCGGGGATCTTGATCTCCACCACGTTGAGCCGATAGTAAAGGTCCTCGCGGAAACGCCCGGCGGCGACTTCGTCGGATAGGTTCTTGTGCGTCGCGGCCACGATCCGCACGTCGGTGGTCAGCGTCTCGTTAGCCCCCACGCGTGAGAACGACCCGTCCTGCAGCACCCGCAGGAGTTTCACCTGGATGGAAAGCGGCATGTCGCCGATCTCGTCGAGGAAAAGCGTGCCGCCGTCCGCCTGCTCGAAGCGTCCCGCGCGGCGCGCGATGGCACCGGTGAACGAGCCTTTTTCGTGGCCGAAAAGCTCGCTTTCCAACAGGTTTTCAGGAATGGCGCCGCAGTTGATGGTGATCATCTCCTTCTGCCGCCGCGGGCTGTATTCATGCACCGCCTTGGCGACGAGCTCCTTGCCGGTGCCGCTCTCGCCGGCGATCAAAACCGGCGCGTCCGAGCGGGCGACGCGGCCGACGAGTTTGAAAACCTCCTGCAACGCGCGCGAAATACCGATCATTTTCACCCGCCCGTCGTGCTTGGGCATCTCCGCGTCCGGTTGGCCGGCGCTGCGGCGGTCGTCCTGGGTTTGGAGCGCGGATTCGACCACCGGACGAAGCTCGAAAGCCAGCGATTCCTTGCGCAGGACATCGTGCGCGCCGCGCTGGGTGGCCTCGATGATCTGGCCGGTGGTTGGAAAGCCGGCGGTGAGAATCACCAGCGTTTGCGGACTCTGCTGGAGAATCCGCCCGAGCAACTCCATGCCGTCGAAGGGTTCCAATTCCATCGCCGCAACCACCACGCTGACCCGCGTTTTCTCGATCACCTTGACGGCGTTGGCGGCGTTGTCACAGCGAAGCACCCGCAAATCCTTGGCGGAAAGGTGTTTGGTGGCCCAATCCAGGAAATCCAGATCGGGATCGACCAGCAACAGGGTGTCTTCTGAGGAGTTTTCAGGCATCGAGGCGGGGGCGGCAGTGAAGCAGGGTGGCTGCGGATGGCACGCTTAAAATTCTCCGGAGCCACGGCTTCGGCGGTTGACTTCGGCAGGCCGGTTTTCCTTCCACTCGCCGCCCGATGCCAGACGGGTAGCATCTTTTTTATGCCCGTTTCATAAAAATATTCCAAGGATTAGGGAAATGGGGTGTCTTACGTAAGAAGAACATCCTGCGGCAGCTGAATCAGCAACTGCCGCGAGAGGTTCGCTCAAGCCGGTGAAAACCATGAAATCATTAGAAAAATTAGCAAAGTCGGGACTCTCCTTGGGAGTGGTAGTCCTTTCATCCTTGTGGGTGCAATCCGCCGTCCTGCAGGGCGCGCAACCCGAGGAATCACCGGTGGCACCCGCCGCCGGGGAACGCGTGCTCGCCTTGGAAGACGCGAAAAAGGAAGTGGTCCGCCATTCCATGATAGGCATCCGCGACACGCTCATCTTCTATACCTTGGCCGGACAAAAAGCCGTTGTGGTGCTGCACATCGACAACGGCAGCGCCGCGTTCAAAACGTCCGGCACGGTTTTCCTGTTCGCTCCTGAAACCACGGAGGAGGGCCTCGGAAAATGGGTCAACAACCAGCATTCCGACGGATTGTTCGTGGACGCGCCGGAGCCGGTTCTCAGTCTCAAGCTGCCGGACGGAAGCTGCACCGTGACGGACCGCAAGGTCGTGGGTGAGGAGAAAAGTCCCATGGGAGACGAAGTGTTCAGCGACTATCAGGTGAAGATCGCGGTCAAGGAGCATCGAGTCGAGGGGAAATACCGGCTGGCGGCCTTCGTGGGTGAAGCCAATGTTTATTTGAAAAAAGAGGCGCCCTGAACCCCGCGGGGTCTTCGTGAAATGGCGCGTCAACCCGGCCGCCCCGGTCGGTTCTAAAGCCATCGGCCTTGATTGATTTGAAAATCCGGGTAAAAGGCTGCGATGTCATTGCCCACCGCAAATCCATCCGGGGATGAGAAGCCGCCCGGCGACGGATCGGCCGAGGCGAGGGAAGTCGAGGTGGATCTCTCGACCTTGCTCGACCTCCAGATCGAGCGGACCGCGAAAGACAGTCGCCAGGCGAACAAGATCATTCTGGGATTTTGCGGGTTTCTCATCTGCCTGGCGCTTGGCTGGTATGCGGCGTCGGATGGCAACCGCCGGAAAGTCGCGGCCTTGATCGAGGATGTGCGGGCCAGCGGCAAGGACGCGCAATTGATGAAGAGCCCGCTGAGCATGGCCGACGCGTATGATCGGGCCTTGGAGAAAATCGGCACTCACTCGACGGACATCGACAACGCGAGCATCTCCATGGGCGTTGCCCCCAAGAAAGTCCACGAGGACGGAATGGAAGACGAAATGAAAGCCATGATGGACGGCAAGGGGCAGACCGTTGGCGAGCGGAACCGCTTGTTGCAGCGGACGGCGGGCGTCATGGTGGACAGCGATGCGAAGGCGCGGCGGCTCAAGGAAGCCTCCCAAGCCGCGCATCCAACGGAGGAAATCAAGCCTGAGGCCAAGCCCGGGGTGCCGGAAGCGCCGGTGGCCAAGCCTTGATGGAAAGCGCGCTGCCTTTTAAGGAATTCCGCTTGCGAGAGGGGCGGCCCGGCGGCAAGCATCAGCTGCATGACCCCCGAACTTGAAAATCTGTTTTCATTTCTCCGTTTCCCGAGCGTTTCGACGGACTCCAGGCACGCCGGCGACGTCCGGGCCTGCGCGGAATGGCTGATCGCCAAACTCGCGGGCATGGGCCTCGCGACGGAACTCCACGAGACGCCGATGCATCCGGTCGTCATCGCGAGAAACGAGCATGTCGCCGGCCGCCGGACGGTGCTCGTTTACGGTCATTACGACGTGCAGCCGGTCGATCCCCTCTCGCTGTGGACCAGCGCTCCATTCGAGCCGGTCATCCGCGAGGGCCGGATCTGGGCGCGCGGCGCCACCGATAACAAGGGCCAGATGATGGCGCACGTCCTCGGCGTGGAGAAGACCCTGCGGGAAAACCGCGAGCTGCCGGTGAATTTGATTTTCCTGTTTGAAGGTGAGGAGGAGATCGGCAGCCCGAGCCTCGCGTCGTTCCTGCTTCATCATTGCGACGAGCTGAAGTGCGATGTGATCGCCATTTCCGACACCGGCATGGTCGCTCCCGGCGTGCCCACGCTCGGCTACGGGTTGCGCGGCATCGCCTGCTGCGAGGTGATCCTGCGCGGCCCCAAGGGCGACCTCCACTCCGGTCTTTTCGGCGGCGCGGTGGCCAATACCGCGGCGGCCATGGCGCGCCTGATTTCCAGCCTTCACGCGCTCGACGGCCGGGTCTCGATCGAGGGGTTTTACGACCAGGTCCGCCCGCTGGAGGCATGGGAGCGCGAAATGTGGTCCCGCGTCCCCGGCGTGAGTGACGCGGATTTCCTCGCGGTCACCGGTTCGCCCGGCCTGTATGGCGAGCCCGGCTTCACCTCCGCCGAGCGCCTTTGGGCGCGGCCCACCGCCGAGGTCAACGGCATCGGCGGCGGCTATCAGGGCGAGGGCTCCAAGACGGTGATCCCGGCCGAGGCTTTTGCGAAGCTCTCCTTCCGCCTCGTCCCGGACCAAAGCCCGAAGGACATCATGGAAAAGGTCCAGAGCCACCTTGAATGGCACTGCCCGCCCGGCGTGGAAGTCGAGGTCCGCGTGGGCCACGACGGCAAACCTTACGTCACCGACCCCAACTCGAAATTCGGACTCGCCGCGCAAGCCGCGCTCCGCGGCTCGTTCAACGCCGAGCCGGTCCTGATCCGCGAAGGCGGCAGCATCCCCATCGTCCAAACCTTCCGCGACATCCTCGGCGCGGACACGCTGCTGCTCGGCCTCGCCCTGTCCGACGCCCAGATCCACGCGCCGAACGAAAATTTCCCGATTGAGAATTTCGAAGCCGGAATCCGGCTGAACCAAGCCTTGCTCGAGGAGCTGGCGAAGTGACCCATGCGGTGGACAAAAAAAGCGCGCGTTGGAATTCCCCCCGGATTTCTCAACGCGCGCCTTTTTATCTAGCTATCGGCCAGGCCTGGCTCGGTTGACTTCCCCCCGGAGATCAATGCGAATCACTTGGCCCGGCTTTTGACGGCTGGAGTTTTGACGAGGCGGACCTCGTGCAGAACGGGGGCAACGTAATTAATGATTAGGATATGGAAAGTAATTTTTTCATGTAACCGGCAGATTTTTCGTCTGAGCGGTAAAAACACGGTTTGAGCGGCTGGGGTCAGAACAGGGCGGCGAGCTCGGGCCAGCTTTGGAAGCGGTGGTCGGGGTGGCAATCGCCGGGGCGGAGGGAGTCTGGATGGCCGGTGAAGAGCGCCGTTTGAAAGCCCGCCGCGGCGGCGGGGACGATGTCTTGCAGCGGGTCGTTGCCAATGAAGAGCGTTTCCGCGGGCGTGATGCCGCGGCCGGCGAGGCGGTCGATCAGGATTTGAAACAGCTCGGGCGACGGCTTGGCCAGGCCGTGCTGATAGGAAAGAAGGGTGAGCTCGGGCGCGAAGAGATCCGCGACGCCGCCGAGCGAGGCGAGGGTGTTGGATTGGGCGTTGGAAAGGAGGCCCAACGAGATGCCGGAGCGGGAGAGGCGCTGGATGAGGTTTTCCGCGCCGGGCATGGGCGTGGCTGGATGCCATGCCGCCTCGATGGCCGCGACGAGCGGGCTGGTGTCGGTGCCGGGTTCGAGCGACAGGATTTCCCGCCAGAGGGCGCGGAGGTCCACCTCCGGATAGGGAATCCGGGCGGCGGCGTGATGACGAAGGACGGCGGCGTGGAGATCGGAGCTGGGAGAAAGCGGCGGTTGGTGGCCGAACTGGCGGAGGATGTCGCGCAGCACGGGGTCGGCGAGGGGATCGGGCTTCACGCCGCCGGGCGCGGCGACGAGCAGGGTGCCGTAAATGTCGAAGATGACCGCGCGGTAGGATTTGGGAGCCGCGGCGGCGGGCTTGAGTGACGAGAGGAGAAAGTGAAACGATCCGGGGCCGAGGTGGGCGGTTAGGATTTCATCTGCGGGCAGGTGGCGGACGGGGCCGGCGGGCTGGCGGGCGAGATTTTGGTAGAGCGCGGTGAGGGATTTCCGATACTCGTCGGGAGAGTAAGGCGCGAGCTGGGTGGGAGTGGCGGTGGGCGTGCGGTCCGCGATGACGGCGGCGAGCCAGTCCACGGCGGGTTGGGTTTCGCCATCGATTTCGACGAGGAGGATGCGGCGGTTGGCGGGGTCGGCAAGGCGCTCGATGATTCCCTGCTGGAGGGGTTCCGGGAGGTTGCCGAAGTCGAGGTAGCCGTCGCGGACGAGCGCGGCGAGCGTGGCATCGATGGTTTCCTGGGAGAGCGGCCGGCGGTAGTCGCGGTAGTTTCTCTCCAGATCGGTGGTGAGGTGGTCGCGGAGGATCGGCAGATCGCTCCAATCGACGGGGACCAGCAGGCGGTCGTAGAGCCGTCCGGCGAGGATGCCGTGGCGGGCGTGTTCCGCGGCCAGGTGCGGGAGGTTCCGGCCGATGAGCGGCTTGCCGAGGGCGGCGGCTTCGAGGAAGGGCAGGCCGAAACCTTCGGAAACGGAGGTGGTGACGATGTGGCTGGCGTGGGCGAGCCAGGATTCGAAGCCGGTGGCGGCCCCGGCGGCGGGGGCGAAGCGATCGACGACGTCGAAACCGATTGGCAGGCGGTGTTTGACGGTGAATTTCCGCCAGGTGTCGTGGACGGGCAACGCCTCGGGATTTCGCGGCGCGCGGCTAACGGCGACGCGGGTGCCGGCGGGGGCCAGCGCGGCAAGCAGGACGAGCTCGCCGAGGTTTTTCCGGCGGATACCGCGGACGGGGGCGAAGAGGATGGGGGAAGGGGAGTCTGCGGGCGGGTCGCAAGGAGGCGCGGCGGGGAGGGTAACCGGGTTGGGGAGCAGGACGGCGTTTTCCGGCGGCAGGCCGGCGGCGGTGAAAAGGTCGAGATCGCGGGAGTTGAGGAAGGCGTAGCGGATGCGGGGAGAGAACGGATAGAGCGTCCGGCAGTTCGCCACAAGCTGGTAGTTCGCGGGACGACCTTGCTCGGCGAGGTCGTGGATTTGAAGGACGACGCGCTCGTCTTCCCTAACGAAGCGGGCGATGACATGGGGGATGAGGCAGTTCTTCCCGAGCGAGTGGTTGTGGAAATGCCAGAGGTCGGGCGGGCCGCCGAGCGCTTCGGTGGCGGCGGCGCGGAGGGACTCAGTCAGGGCTTCGGCGGTGTGGTCGTCCGGCGTCGGGAGGTAGTCGAGGCCGGGGATGGTGTGGAATGTGGGATGCAGGGAGCGAGACGCTCCCGCCACGGTCTGGGGCGAGACGCCCCAGCCACTTGGCGGCGCGTCGCCGGTGAGGACGACGTGCCGGATGCCGGCGGTGGCGAGGGCTTGCGAGGCGGCTTCGATCACTCGCGTCACGCCGCCGGGTCCGAGGTGATAGTGGACGATGGCGACGTTCATGGCGCGGCTTTCCAGTCGCCGACGGGCTTGGCGAAATGGAAGCCCCAGATTTCGAAGCCGAGGCGGTGATAGAGGCGGTGCGACGGGTGATTCGCGGTGTAGCTGTCGAGCACGATGATGTTGCAATCCCGCTCGCGGGCGAGGCCCTCGAGATGGCGGATGAGCAGGCTGCCGATGCCCGCGGACCGCCGCGCGGGCGCGACGACGAGGTTGTCGATTTCCAGATAGCGGCCGCACCAGATCTTGGTGGCGACCCAGGCGCCGGCGACGCCCGCGAGCGTGCCACCGGTGAACGCGCCGACGAGCTCGTAGTGGGAATAGTCGTCTAACAGCGTGTCGAGGCGCGCGGCGATGGTCGCCGCGGGTGTCTCCGGATTCAGCAATGTCAGCAAGGCCGCCGCGTCTGCCAGATCGGTGGGTCCCAGCGGGCGGATGGTGGTTTCTTCCATGGGCGGTGTGAGTGGGAATTCAGCCGGAAGGCGGTACGACGGACTCAACCCGCGGGCTTGATGGCAACGAGCAGGGCGTTTTCCGCCTTGAGGTATTTTTTGGCGAGGGCGTTGACTTCCTGAAGGGTGATCGAGCGGTAGTCGGCATCGCGGCCGCGGGCGAGGTCGAGGCGCTTGGGGTCCGACTGGGACTGGCTCATGACGGTGCCGAGCCAGTAGTTGTTATCGCGGAGGGATTTTTCAAGCTGGCCGAGGGTGGGCTTGAGCGCGCGGTCGAGTTCGTCGGCGGTGGCGCCGGTGGCGGCGAAACTATCAGCGAGGTCGCGCATGGTCTTGAGGAGGAGCTCGAGGTCCTCGGGCTTGCCGACGCTCTCGCCGATGATGTAGCCGACGCCTTCGAGCGCGTCGGAGCCGGACGCTCCGGCGTTAGGGCTGTAGGACGCGCCGAGTTTCTCGCGGATTTCCTCGCGGAGCCGGTCGCCGTAGATGTCGGCGAGGACGTTGAGGCGGCGGAACTCCTTCTGGTTGCCACGGACGCCAACGGTCTTCCAGAGGCTGGTGGCGACGCCTTGGGGGATCTTCGATTCGTAGGTGAAGGTCTTGGCGGCGGGAGCGTTGGGAAACCGGATCTTGCGGGCTTCTAGCAGGGCGGGTGCGGCGGAAGCGCGCGTGGGCAGCGCGCCGAACGTGGCGAGGAGATCGGGTAGAATTTTGTCGATTTCAAGGTCACCGACGATGGTGAGCTCGAGGTAGCCCTTGGTGAGCTCGGGGGTGAACCACCGCTTCGCGTCGTCAAGGGTGTAGGTGGAGAGCTTCTCGGCGGGGGCGATGGTGAAGCGGGAGTTGCCGCCGTGGAGCCAGGCTTCCATTTCCCGCTGGGGGCCGGCGGGCGTGTGCTTGAGCTGCTGATAGAGCATGGGGACCGCCTTCTGGAACTGCCAGAGCGCCTCGTCGCGGTAGCCGGGATCTTTCAGCGAGGCGCACATGAGCTGGACCTGGGTGGTGAAATCCGCGGGGGTGGTGGTGCCGCCGAGGGTGAACGCGTCGTCGCCGATGACCAGCGAGGAGCCGACGTTCTTGCCCGCCAGAATCTGTTGGAGGTCGTCGTTGCTGTGCTTGCCGAGGCCGCCGCCTTCGAAGACCGCGGTGGCGAACACGTCGAGCATGGGCGTGTCCTTGGGCTGGGTGAGCTTGCCGGAACCGATGCGGGCGAGCAGGCGGATCTTGCCTTTTTCAAAATCAGTTTGCTTGAGGTTGACCCGCACCTGGTTGGAAAGCACCAGCTGGGTGATGCCGAGATCCTTGACCTCCTTGCGGGAAATTACCGCGCCCGGCTTGCCGAAGTCGGTGTAACCGAAGGGCTGGATAGCGCGCAGGAGGGGCGCTTCGACGGGCTTGCCGCGGGATTCCTCGAACAGCGCGGCGAGCTCCTTCTCGGCGTTTTCCGGCTTCTCCTTGGTGGTGAGGATCAGGTGGTGGCCGGAAGTCTCCCAGAATTTCACCAGCGCCTGGTGGCAGGCGGCGAGGTCGATGGCGTCGAGCGTGCTTGCCGCCAGCTCGAGGTCGGTGGCCGGATCGGAAAAGACGGTTTTGTCGTTGATGGATTTGGCGAGGACGGTGGCGATGCCGTCGGACTTGCGGGTGGCTTTTTGTTTCACCTGCTGTTGATAGGAGTTGAGCAGGTTGGACTTGGCCTCGGCGAGCTCGGCCTCGGTGAAGCCGTGTTGGATGGCGCGGCGGAACTCCTGCTCCAGGATCGGCACGGCTTCCTGCCAGCGGTCGTCGGCGGCGGTGACGTCGATGGAGCCGATATCGAGATAATTGAAGAGCGTGCTGTTGGAGGCGGAGCCGGAAGTGATGGCGGAACCCTCGATCTTGGAAAGCCGGTCGAAGCGGCGGCTGATGATCGAGTGGGCGATGTCCAGCGGCATGCGTTCCGCTCGGGTCGCGGCAGTGTCGGGCTTCTCGACGTATGGCCGGACGAGCACGAGCGAGACGTCGGTGGAGGCGACTTCCCTGTCATGGAAAACTCCGGTTTCGAGGCCTTCGGGCTGTTTGATCGGGCCGAGATCCGGGTTCTTCCCGGGATTCGCCGGATTGCTCATGGAGGCGAATGTCTTCTCGATCTTACTCTGGATCCCCTTTGGGTCGATATCGCCGACAACGATGAAAGTCATGCGCTCCGGGGTGTAGTAGCGGGTGTAAAGGTCCAGAAAGCGTTCGCGCGGCGCGGACTTGATCACCTGCTCGGTGCCGATGGGGAAGCGCCGACTAACGAGGGAATCCGGTAACAGTTCGGCGAACTGCTGCTCCATCAGACGGGTGTTGACGGAATCGCGGCTCATTTTTTCCGACAGGATCACGCCGCGTTCCTTGTCGATTTCCTCGGGTGCGAGCAGTGCCCCGTCGCCGAAATCCCGCATCACCGTGAGGCCGAGTTTCAGCGTGTCCTCCGATAAATCCGGCAGGTCGAGCATATAAACCGTCTCGTCGAACGAGGTGTAGGCGTTGGCGTGGGCGCCGAAGGAAATTCCCAGGCGCTGCATCCTCGGAATGAGCTCCGCCGCGGTGTAATTCTTGGAACCGTTGAAAACCATGTGCTCAAGGAAGTGGGCGAGGCCTTGCTGGTCATCCGCCTCCATCAGCGAGCCGGCGGCGATGTGAAGCCGCAGCGAAACCCGCTTCGGCGGTTCGGCGTTCGGATAGATGATGTAGCGCATGCCGTTTTCCAAAGTCCCGAACGTCGCGCCGGAATCAGGGGCGATGTCCGAGGATGCCTGCGGCCAAGGGCGCGGCGTCACCTTGGGCGCCGCAGTGTCGGTCTTGACCGTCGGGGGGGGCGGCGCGGCGGGTGCCGCCACCGTCTCGACGACCGGCGGCGGGACTGCGGCTGGCGGCTTGTGCGAGCGCACCGAAAGGATCCCGGCCGTGACAGCGAGAATGAGGACGAGAATGAGCGGGGTGGCCTTTTGCATGGGGCGAGCGTGGTTGACCGCGAGCGGGTTTGGCAACGCCGAAAACCGCCAGATCACAGTGCCGGGTCGCGGATTTCAAAAACTTTCCGAAAACGGGGTTGCAATCAGCGGGGGCCCGTGGTGTTTTTCCCTCCGACCAATCGATGATGTGCGCGCGTGGCGGAATTGGTAGACGCGCTAGATTCAGGTTCTAGTGGGGGCAACCCTGTTCAGGTTCGAGTCCTGTCGCGCGCACCATATTTATCTTCAATGGCTTACGGAGACGCTTTCCGGCCATGTTGACATGGCTTCCCACCCCATGAACGAGGGTGGTGACAGAATGGTGACAAACGTGCGGGCAGGCTCGAAACCGCACGGCAAGAAGGCGGGTCCGTTCCTCAAGGTAAAAGCGGGGTCTGCCGTGGTGCCGATCTACCAGACGGAATCCAAGGGCCGGGTCCGCTACACGCTGAGCTTTTACCGGAATGGTCGCCGCGAGCGGAAAGTCTTCAACTCTCTGGACGACGCCAAAAAGGAGGCGCTGTTCGTGGCGCAGCGAATTCAGGTCGGAATGCAGCACGTCACTGACCTCAAGTCGCACGAGCGCGACAGCTTCAAAGCGGCGGTGGCGATGCTCGAGAAAACCGGCATTCCCTTGGTCGCCGCTGTGGAGGACTACCTCCGCGCCCGCGATCTTGCCGGAACGGAGTCGCTTGCCGCCATGGCCTCCGAGTATGGCCAGCACTTCAAGAAGGTGGTGCGACGGATCACGATTCCCGATGTCGTCGCGGAAATGCTGCTGCACCGCAAACAGGACGGGGCGAGCAAGGTCTATCTGGGCCAGTTGAAGACCACCCTCAACCGCTTCGCCACCAAGTTCCCGGGCGAGGTTCTCGACGCCACCTCCCAGGAAATCGACGCATGGCTCCGCTCGCTGGCCGTGGCCCCAGGGACACGCAACTCGATGTTGCGCTGCATCAAGGTGTTTTTCTCCTTCGCCCGCAGCCGCAATTATCTTCCAGAAGACCGGAGCACTGCGGCCGACTCCGTGCGCTTGGTCAAAAACGTGTCGGACGATGTCACTGTCTTCACGCCCCAGCAGATGGAGACTATCCTCCATAACGCCCCGCCACGCTTGATACCGATTTTGGCGATCGGGGCGTTTTCCGGTATCCGTGTTGCCGAACTCAACCGGCTCGATTGGTCCGCGGTGGACTTGGATCGCCGGATCATCGAAATCCGTGCGGGGCAGGCGAAGACCGCATCGAGACGGGTGGTGCCCATCACGGACAATCTCGCGGCTTGGCTGCAACCGCTCATACGAAAGGGGAAGGTGGTGTCCGCGAAGAACCTGCATGTGGACATGTCTGCGTTGTCCCGCGCCCTCAAGATCGAGTGGCCGCGCAACGTGCTGAGGCATTCGTTCATCTCCTACCGGATCGCCGTGGTGAAGAGTGCCGATCAAGTGGCCTTGGAAGCGGGCAATTCCCCCTCCATCATCTTCAAGCACTACCGGGAACTGACCACCGAGGATCAGGCAGACAAGTGGTTTGCTATCCTGCCCAAGGACGGGCAGATGGAGAACACGTTCGTGTGGGACAAGCGGACCGGGCGGATGACGCTGAATGGCAAGATCATCGAGAAGTGACCGCCCGTTCAATCCGTATGCCAACGATGACTAACTCACGCGGAATGGTCATGTGAGGGGAGGGGATATTGCCATCCCTTGTGCAAGCGGCACGTGCTTCCATGCGGCACCCAACGCAAAATCCGAGGCAGGAAAATTGCTTCCCTCACCCCGGATTGATGACTCCCGAAAAATGGTGCTCTCGCTCAGCCTTTGAAGCTGGCGTTCGCTTTGCCGTCGTCGAGCAGGTCACCGATGCGGTTCACAGTGTCCTTGAGAATCGAGGCGGCGGCGAAAACGATCACGCCGATCTTCGGGTCCACGAATGGGATGACGTTCAGAGCTGAGACAAGTCCGGCGATTTTTCCGACGAAGCTGAGGTATTTGAGTGCTTTCATGGTAAACCGGGGTGGTGTCAACGACGGCGAAGTTTTTTGAGCATGCTCACGAGCGACATGACACCGACCGCCAAACCGACGACCAATGAAGCGACGCGCAGGTGCCATTCGATCTGCTCCTGGTATGACGTGATGACGCCCAACACCGGCGAAGCGATGCCGACGATGGCTTTGCTGACGTAGTCGAGGTCGATGTTGATCGGTGCGCGCATGGTTGGATTACAGGTTGGTGGCCGCTACGAATGCGCCGTCGATTTGCTCTGCGGTCAACCCGAGTTCGGTCCCGAGCATCGTGACCAGCGGATGGTCGCGGCGGTATTCCGTGGCATATTCAAACTCAATCAACGCGGCCTCGCGCATTGTGGCGTCGGGTGTGGCTTCGATCATGGACCTTACCGCATCCCCCGTGATGCCCTGCGACAACAACCACAGGCGGATCTGCCGTTGAGTGCATGGGGCGAACCTCGACTTGTCGCCGGGGCCGGGCGGAATTTCATCCCGGTGGTATTTGACCCCCGCCGCGTCAAGCTCCTGCAAGCATTCTGCCAGGGGCTTGCCCACGTTGCCGGAAGCTCTCCACAGAGTCACCTCGGTCCCGTTGTGTTCGTAGTCGTAGTATTGCATGGTGATGGTGGTTACGGGCTTCCGGTGACGAGGCAGGCGACACCCCGCCCACGGAGCTTCTGCGTCAGGTAGAAGCCTTCTGCCGTGTTTGTGGTTCTCCGCATCAGTGGATACTGAGTGAGAGATAGGTTATCGCCAAAGCTAGCCTGGGTGGTGGCGAACCTCGTGCATTGGAAGCTGCCCGTGTCGATTACCGTGATCGGGCCGCAAGTGGCCTTGCTGGTAGAACTCGAATTCAACTCGTTGATGGATGCCGCCGCCGAGCCTTGCGCTCCGCTGAAATGGACATAGTCGCCGGTGGCATATCCGTGACTGGTCAACGTGACGGTTACGGTTGCCGCCTGTATGGGAGATGCCACGCTCGAACTCATCATCAGCCCTTGGTTGTAGGACTGGTTCAGCACCGTAAGCGTCCCGCCAGTTCCCGCAGTGACGACCGAAGTTGAGTAGAATGTGAGCTGAGTTGACGAAACTGCGGTCATGACATGAACCCCGTTAATATCCGGGTTGGACCCCGTATGCCCGGTGATCATAACGGTTACTTTGATGCCGACGGGGGCACCGTGACCAGCGGCTGTGACGGTAGCACTGCCATTCGCGGTGGTGAAA
>NZ_JBIKBQ010000082.1:0-19586 GCF_058122085.1 Luteolibacter sp.
TCGCGTTCCTTGAGGCGTTTGGCGGCTCCGCCCCAGCAGAGGACGGCGACGAGTTCGGGACAGTCCGTCTCGTTGGCGGTGCGGTAGATTCCTTGCCAGAGGACGTGTCCGGCTGGGCGTCCGGCTTTGAGATAGTGGCCTTCGTTGAGGGCCTGGCGGAAGGAGGTCGATCTCGGCGTCCTCGGTGGCGGTGCGTAGGACGAGGTGGTCGACAACGAGGGCGGATTGGGTCATCAGTGTTTCCATGGCAGGCTGAAACGGCCAAAACGGAGGCCAATGTCTGGTATTTTCTCAAATCGCCAATGAACATCGACCATGGCTGATTTCCGGGCAACCGCCCTGTCAAGCTGACGGAATGGTAAACGAAGCTCTTGATGCGGTGGACTTTGTTGAGTAGTGTCTTGATGAGATTCGGTGGCCTTCTGGTTGGTTTGTTGTCGTAAACGGAATTTGCCAGAGGTCGCCGGTTCATCAAGCACTCATCCCATCGGCCAAGCATCCACGTCAGGAAGAGAAAGTTGCCCACAACAGTCCGCTTCTCCGACGAGTTTCAGGCTCATTCTCGAATCGGCCTGTTGTGGGCAACTTTCAAGAGATGCACGCCGCTTCGCGGTCATTAGGGGGTGGATTCACCCACAGATTTTGCGGAAGAGGCAAAAAATAGGACTTATGTGGGACGCTGCGAGTGACAAGACTGCGGATGTTCTCAACTCCATCAATCCGGACAACGCGAATACAGACAAACTGACTGAAGCGGTGATGCGTTTGCAACTGGGCACTTTCTCAAGCCAGGCACTTAACGGTCCAGCCTTTCGAGGAATCACGACGCAGAGTCTCGATTCGAATTCATCAGCGAGCCAGCCAGCCCATGCCTGGTTCACGGTGGTTGTGCCGGAAGACGCAGGAATGATGGCATTTGATTTCACCGTCACAGGCGAACCCGTCGAGGATAAGATTGCTTGCGCGGTGAATGACCAGAATGTTTTCACACTGCCCGCGAAGTTCGCTCCAGATGGAGAAACCGTCAGTAAGGACCTCATCGATATCTCCAGCTACGCAGGACAGACGGTAGAGTTGTTTTTCGGCCTTACAGGAGGGACTTCCACGGACTGTGGGCTCGGCATCGACGGAACTCGATTTGTGACGATTCCGATGCCGCAGCTCGCCGTCTCGGTGGTCGGCGACCAAGTTCGCCTCCAATGGCCTGCCGCTGCTACCGGATGGATTCCTCAACGAAGCCCGGGCCTCGAACCCGCAGATTGGGAGAATGTTATTCTGCCTGAAACCGTGACCGCTGAGAATGGCGTAGTGACACTCGACAAACCGCGCACCGCGCAGAAGGAGTTCTTCCGCTTGAGACGGGTGGAGTGAAGGATGCGCAGGCACGTAGCGCAAACTCACCTTCCGGTAGTCGCGGCATTTTCGAGGCTGGCCACAGTGAGCGGTGGATTTTCGGGATTGAGAAGATGGTCCGGTGAGGCGCGTCTGGTTTTCAAGCCAGTCGCCGCCTGATTCGGCCAGCATCCGTCACGCTATTGCCAAGCGGGCGGATGTCTGCCATGGCTGCGGCATGCATTTCCACCGCCGTCTTTCACTCATCGGGTGTGTTCTGCTCGCTGGTCCGGCCGGCCCCGCTGCTGCGGAGGATTTTTCGTTCGAGGCGCTGTGCGCCAAGGCCCGCAAAATGGCGGTGGCACCGCACGCCGCGCCGAAGCTGGAGCTGGCGGATTTCTGGAAAAACCTGACTTACGACCAGCATCGCGACATCCGTTTCCAAATGGAATCCGGGCTGTGGGCGAAGGAAAAAGGGCCGTTTTCAATCGATTTCTTCCATCCCGGATGGACTGCGAAAAAAATGGTGACGCTCCATGAAGTGAGCGGCGGGAAATCGGAACCACTCAAGTTCGACCTGAGTCTTTTCAATTACGGGAAACAAAAGGTGCCGGCCGGGACGCCGCCGCCTCCGGGCTACGCCGGCTGGCGGGCGCGGACGCATTTGAACACGGCGGACTACATGGATGAGTTCCTCGTCTTCATGGGCGCGAGCTATTTCCGGGCGATCCCGAAGGACGCGCCTTACGGGCTTTCCGCGCGCGGCTTGTCGATCAACAGCGGGTTGCCGGGCGTGGGCGAAGAGTTCCCGGATTTTTCGGAGTTCTATCTGGAAAAACCGGAGAAGGATTCAAAAAGCCTCAAGGTGAGCGCCCTGCTCACGGGCGAGAGCGTCGCCGGAGCCTATCAGTTCACCATCACGCCGGGACCGGAAACCGTGGTGGACGTGGTGGCGGAAATCACGCTGCGGCGGCCGGTGATCCAGCTCGGGCTGGCGCCGTTTTCCAGCATGTTCTGGTTCGGCGAGAGCACGCATCCCAAGCCCTATGATTTCCGCCCGGAAGTGCATGACAGCGACGGCTTGCTGATGGAGCTGGGCAGC
This sequence comes from Luteolibacter sp., assembly GCF_058122085.1. NCBI lineage: Bacteria > Pseudomonadati > Verrucomicrobiota > Verrucomicrobiia > Verrucomicrobiales > Verrucomicrobiaceae > Luteolibacter > Luteolibacter sp. The sequence goes on from NZ_JBIKBQ010000082.1 coordinate 2,435, forward strand.
GGAAACCTCCACTATCGCCCGCTGGAAACGACGAAGGGCCAATTCCGCCACTGTGTCTTCACGATGGAGCAGCCGCGCTCGTGGTCGCTGCTGCAGCGCGACAGGTCGTTTCTTTCCTATCAGGATCCGGAGGCGCTCTATCACAACCGCCCGAGTGTGCGAGTGGAGCCGGTCGAGGGATTCGACCTTGGAAAACTCCATTTGATAGAAATGCCGACCCGCGACGAGACGGATGATAACGTGATTCTCCTCTGGGAACCGCAGCCGACGCTCGAAGTCGGGAAAACCGCGCGTTTCCACTATCGCCTGCGCTGGATGCGTGATCCGGCACCATCCGGGATTTTCACCGTCCGCGCCACGCGCTCCGGGACGCCGGTGCAGAAGCCGGACGAGGTGTTAGTAGCCATCGATTTCGCCAAGCCGCTGGAGCCCGGACTCAAGGTCGCCGATCCGAAATGGGACGATGTTTCGAAGCTGAAGCCGGTCGTCACGGTGAATCAAAAGGCGGTGAAGATCCTCCACGTCGGGCTGAGCGACATCAGCATGCCGAATGTGGATGCGCTTCCCGCCGGCCTCGGCCGCAGCGACAAACTTCACATGCCGCAAGTGTTACGCGCGTTTTTCGTGCTCGATCCGCCGAAGGATTTGAATGACATCGACATGACCTGCGAGCTGCAGGACGAGACCGGCAAGTGCGTGTCCGAGCGCTGGGTCTATCTCTGGCAGAAATCCCGGTAATCAAGAAGCGCCGGGCGGACGGATCAGCACCTTGTCGATCCGGTTGCGGTCGAGGTCAACCACCTCGATCCGGAATCCACCGGTGGTGAAGTGGTCGCCTGTCGCGGGAATTTTCCCGAGCGACTGGAGGATGAAGCCGCTGAGAGTCGAGTATTCGCGCTCGTCGGCGGCTTCCAGCGGGAGTTCCGGGAAGAGGTCTTCGAACTCATCGATGCGGATCATCGCGTCCACCAGCCAGCTGCCATCCTCGCGCCGCACCGCGTCCGGGCGCGCGGGTTTGGTGGAGGCGAAGTCGCCGATGATCGTTTCCATGACATCGTGCAGCGTGATCAATCCGGCGATGCCGCCGAACTCGTCGGCCACGAGGGCGATGGTGGAATTGCTCTTGCGGAACGTTTCCAAAAGCCGGTTGAGCGGCTGGGTGGGAGGCACCAGGAGTGGCGGCTTGAGCAGGTCCTTGAGCCCGCCGTCATGGCCGGCGTAGTGCGCGGCGAAAAGGTCTTTGATGGAAACCATCCCGAGCAGGTTGTCCCGCCGGCCTTCGAAAACCGGGAACTGGCTGTGATGGCTGCGCAAGACGGCGAGGCAGGTTTCGTCCCGACTTTTCGCCGCATCCAGCCAGCAAATTTTCCCGCGATGAATCATCAGGTCGCGCACGCACAAACTGTCTAACCCGAGGATGGCCTCCACCATTTCAGATTCCCCGGCGATCAGCGCCCCCCCGCGCTCGCCCTCGCGGACGAGCATTTTCACCTCCTCCTCGCTGACGGCGGCTTCCTCCGCAGGGCGGACCCGCAGCAGGCCGAGCACCAGATCCGTGGACAGGCCGAGCAATTTCACCACCGGCGAGGCGATCCCCGACAACCGCGCCATCGGCCCGGCGGCAAACCGCGCGATCATTTCGGGGTTGCCCATGCCGATGCGTTTCGGGACGAGTTCGCCGATGACCAGCGAGAAATAGGTGATCGCGCTCACTACCAGGCCGACGGCCAGCGGGTCCGCCCAAGGTGCGATCCACGGCATCAGGGAGATCGCCGATGCGAGGGATTTCGCGAGGGTCGCGCCACCGAACGCGCCAGCCAGCACTCCCACCAGAGTGATGCCGATTTGTGTCGTGGAGAGGAAGCGGTTGGGCGATTCGACAAGATCGAGTGCGGCCTGCGCCTTTTTGTCGCCCGTTTCCGCCCACTGCCGCAGACGCGATTTGCGGCTGGAAACCACCGCGATTTCAATCATCGCGAACAGCCCGTTGAGCAAAAGAAGCAGGAAAATGAAGATGATTTCGAAGCCGACGGCGGACATTCCCCTAAGCAAGCAATACATCTCCGGATCGGCCAGTCTGATCATGCGAGCAGCCGAAAATCACTGGAATTATAATTGGAATAGTTCTTGATATCGCTCGGCCCCGATCTAGTTTGCCGGCGCGATGGTCAGCAAAGCCCCAGAAATTTCCCCTGAAATGGAGATCCCCGACGAGATCTCCGGCTTGAGAATGACGGCCCAGCGCCGCGAGGTTTACCGCCTTCTCCAGCAGGAGCGTAACCACCCGACGGCAAACGATGTCTTCATGCGGGTGAAGGATCGTCTGCCGCACATCTCGCTGGCCACCGTTTACAACTGCCTCGAAGCGCTCGTCCAACACGGCATCATCCGGCAGGTGAATTTCGAACGCGAGTCGTCCCGCTACTGCCCGAATCTCAGCGAGCACGGCCATTTCCACGACGCGACCACCGGCGTCATCCACGACGTGGACTTCAAACCCGGCGTCAATCTCGCCGACGTCCTCAACCTCCCGCCCGGAGCCGTCATCGACGACGTCGAAATCACCCTCCGAGGTAAAATCTCCACGACTTGACGCCATGGCCCAGATCGCTATCAGCTCCTTTGTTCTTTGTATCGCGCTTTACCTGATCGCCCGTCACGAAGCCGAAATTTCCTTGCCTGTGATTCTGATGATCACGGTCGGGGTGAGTGTGATTTCCATTCTTCTCTCACTCGCCATCGGCCCGTTCGCGTCTCTAGTGGCGTTGTTCATCCTCGCATACGCGATTCGACGTTTCTGCTACATCAGCTGGCCGAAAGCATGGGCTGTCACCGGCGTTTATGCGGTCACCAACATCGCCCTCGCCGTCGGCACCGTCATGCTAAGACGTTAAAACCCCCGATCTCCCATCTCCGATCCACCATCCTTTTACCACCATGAGCCTGCACATCCAAGACCTCCACGCCACTCTCGAAGACGGCACCGAAATCCTCAAGGGCGTCACCCTCGACATTCCGAAGGGTGAAGTCCACGCCATCATGGGGCCTAACGGCTCCGGCAAGTCCACCCTCTCGAAGGTGATCGCCGGCCACGAAGGCTACGTCGTGACCTCCGGTTCGGTGACGCAAGACGGCGAGGAAGTCCTCGACAAATCCGTGGACGAGCGCTCCCGAGGCGGCATTTTCCTCGCGTTCCAATATCCTTCCGAAGTTCCCGGCGTCTCGAACGCCAACTTCATCCGCGCCGCGCTGCAAGCCCGCTTGCCGAAGGGCCAGGACATCGACGCCGTCGCCTATTACAAGAACCTCTACTCGAAGATGGACCTGCTGGAAATGGACCGCAAGTTCACCGCCCGCGCCGTGAACGAAGGCTTCTCCGGCGGCGAAAAGAAGCGCAACGAGATCCTCCAGATGATGATGCTCGAGCCCGAATACTGCATCCTCGACGAAACCGACTCCGGCCTCGACATCGACGCGCTCAAGATCGTCGCCAAGGGCGTCAACGCCATGCGCTCCCCCGACCGCGGCATGCTCCTCATCACCCACTATCAGCGCCTGCTCGACTACATCAAGCCGGACTACGTCCACGTCATGGCGGAAGGCAGAATCGTCCGCTCCGGCGGCCCCGAGCTCGCCCACGAACTTGAAAAAGACGGCTACGAATTCCTCAAGGAGCCCGCCCTCGCGTAACGGAATTTCAAATCTGAAATCTCAAATCTCAAATTCCCCACCACCATGTCATACGACACCACAGACGTTCTGGATCTTGAAACCCGCGAGGCGATCGACATCGACCGCACCAAGGGCGACTTCACCTTCCCGGAGCGCAACAAGTTCGACGCCGGCCGCGGCCTGAGCTCGAAGACGGTCGATTACATTTCCGACGTCAAGAACGACCCCGACTGGGTTCGCGAGTTCCGCCACAAGGCGCTTAAAGTGTTCCTGGAAAAGCCGATGCCCACCAACTGGGCGACCAAGGATCTCGAGGCCATCGACTTCGACGTCATCCGCTATTATCTATCCGACGGCGAGAAGCCGAAGCGTTCGTGGGACGACGTGCCCGCCGACGTTCTGGAGACCTTCGAGCGCCTCGGCATTCCCCAACAGGAGCGCGCGTTCCTCGCCGGCGTGGAAGCGCAGTTCGACTCGGAAGCCGCCTACTCCAACGTCAAGGAGGAGCTCACCAAACAAGGTGTCATCTTCTGCAACTCCACCGAAGGCCTCAAGGAGCACGAGGAGATCTTCCGCCCGTGGTTCGGCAAAGTCATCCCGACCGGCGACAACAAGTTCTCGGCGCTCAACTCCGCGGTTTTCTCCGGCGGCTCGTTCATCTATATCCCGAAAGGCTTGAAGCTGAAGCAACCGCTCCAAGCTTATTTCCGCATCAACTCGGAGAACTTCGGCCAGTTCGAGCGCACCCTCATCATCGCCGATGAAGGTGCCGAGCTGATGTATATGGAAGGCTGCACCGCGCCGAAATTCGAGACGGCCACACTGCACTCCGCCGTCGTCGAGCTCGTCGCGCTCAAGGGCGCGAAGATCCAATATGTCACCGTGCAGAACTGGTCGTCCAACGTCTTCAACCTCGTCACCAAGCGCGGCATCGCCATGGAAGACGCGGAAGTGAGATGGATCGACTGCAACATCGGCTCGCGCCTCACGATGAAATACCCCGGCGTCGTCATGAAGGGCAAGCGCGCCCGCGGCGAGGTCATTTCCATCGCCCTCGCCAACACCGGCCAGCACCAGGACACCGGCGCGAAGATGATCCATGCCGCCGATGACACGACCTCCAACGTCGTTTCCAAGTCCATCTCCGTCGGCGAAGGCCGCTCCACCTATCGCGGCCAGGTCTTCATTCCGAAGCATCTCAAGGGTTGCAAAAACAACACCGAGTGTGACGCCCTGCTCATCAACAGCCACAGCCGCACCGACACCTACCCCGCCATCACGGTCAAGGGCAACCAGCACGCCACCCAACACGAGGCGTCGGTTAGCCAGGTTTCCGAAGACATGCTCTTCTACATGCAACAGCGCGGCCTCAACCAGGGCCAGGCGATGTCGCTTGCCGTCAACGGCTTCATCAACGACCTCGTCCGCGAGTTCCCGATGGAATACTCCGTTGAGCTCAAGCGCCTGATCGATCTGGAAATGGAAGGCTCGGTGGGCTAAACAAGAAACTTTCCCCGCCCCAATGACCACTCTCGAAATGCCATCTCTCCTTGAATCCGCACCTGAAACCCCGGCCTATCTACCCGCCTGGTTCGCCGCCCGTCAGCAGGCCGCTTGGCAGCGCTTTCTCGCCACTCCCGCGCCGAAACGCGGCGATGAGACCTGGCGCTTCTCCAGCATCAAGCAGCTCGACTTCTCCGCCTTCCGGAAAGCTCCGGTTAGCGGGGCGAATGATTTGATCGCCCGCTCCACCGGCCTCGAAGCGCCGGCGGCGAAATTGATTTTCGTGAACGACGAGCTCGTGCATGTGGAATCGCACCTGCCCGAAGGCGTCATCTGCCTGCCGCTTGCCGAGGCGCTCGTCTCTCACAGCGATCTGGTGCAGGCGCATTTCATGAAGCAGGAAACCCGCCTCGGGTCGGCCAAATTCGCCGCCCTGCATGAAGCCTCGCTGACAAACGGCCTCTTCGTCCATGTTTCCGACAAGGTCGAAATCGAAGGAACCATCGAGGTTCATCACTGGATCGCCGGAGAAAACACCGTCATTTTCCCGCACACGCTGGTCGTCACCGGCAAGAGTTCGAAAGTCCGCGTGGTGGATATTTTCCGCTCGGCGGACGATCTCCAACCCGGCCTCGCCATCGCCGTCAATGACCTCTCCGCCGGCCAGAATTCGAAACTCGATTACGTCGCCATCCAGGCGTTCAACGAAGTGACGCGCGTCATCCAGATCAACGAGACCTCCGCGTTCCGCGATGCCTCCGCCACCGGATTCATCCTCAACGCCGGCGCTTCCTGGGCGCGCAACGAGACGCTTTCCCGCCTCGAAGGTCCGGGGTCGCGCTCGGACATGCTCTCCGTTTCCATTCCCGCCCACGAGCAGGAATACGACCAGCGCACGTTCCAGCACCACGTCTCGGAAGGCGCTTACTCGGACCTGCTCTACAAAAACTCGCTCTACGACAACTCCCGCACGATTTTCTCCGGGCTCATCTTCGTGGATGCAAACGCGCACCACACCGACGCCTATCAGACCTGCCGCAACCTCCTGATGAGCGACACCTGCGAGGCCAACTCGATGCCCGGCCTCGAGATCAACGCCGACCAGGTGAAGTGCTCGCACGGCAGCACTTCCTCCCAGATCAGCGACGAGGAAATCTTCTATCTCCGCGCCCGCGGCATCGATCCGGCGAACGCCCGCCAGCTCATCGCCCGCGGGTTTTCCGTGGATGTCGTGGAGCGCTTGAAGAATGACGCGGTCGAGGAGTTAGTCCTCAAATTCATCGACGCCAAGTTCGCCCACATCGCCTCTCGCGGCGCTTAATCGCGCCGGTCACATCAACTGCGCGCCGGCCTCCGCCAGCTCGGAGCGCTCGCCGCGGTTCAGCGCGACGTGCGCGACGAAGGGCTGGCCCTTGAGGCGGTTGCGGGTGTAAACGAGCCCGTTGCTGCGGCTGTCGACGTAAGGATTGTCGATCTGCGCCGGATCGCCGACGAGCACGAGCTTGGAGTCGCGCGACATCCGGGTGACAATCGTCTTCGCCTCCTGCGGCGTGAGCTGCTGGGCCTCGTCGAGGATGAAGAAGCGGTTAGGAATTGAGCGCCCGCGGATGTAGCAGAGCGCTTCGATTTCCAGAATGCCCTGTTCCATGAGAAGCTCGTAGGGCTTCTTCACGGTGGCGGGCGCGGCACCCGTTGCCTTCTGTTGTTTGCGGCGCGGACCGAGCGGAGTGGCGGGACGCATGAGCAGATCGAGAGCGTCATGGATCGGCTGGAGCCATGGGCGCATTTTCTCGTCAAGCGAGCCCGGCAGGAAACCGAGCTGATCGCCCATCGAGACGACCGGCCGGCTGACAGTGATGCCGTTGTATTTGCGGTTGAACATCTCGTGCAAACCCGCGGCGACGGCGACCAGCGTCTTGCCCGTGCCGGCGTGGCCGTAGCAGGTGACAAGCGAAATGTCCGGGTTGAGAAGCGCGTCGATGAGGCAGCGCTGGCCGAGGTTGAGCGGCTTGAGCGACTGGCCGTCGGGGATTTTCAAAACCTCGGGAATATTGAGTCGGACGAAGCGGCCGTCCGCCGAGAGCCGTGCGGGGATGGTTTGTTTCTCGCCCGCGCCTAACAAAACATACTCGTTCACCGCCACGCCTTGGATGCGGTCCTCCGAGATCGGGAGATCACCGGTGCTGGCGAAGCGATGAAGCTCGCTCGGATCGACTTCGACACGACGCACCTCGTAGTTTGAAACCTCGCGGGCATCGACCTTGTCGTTGAGATAGTCCTGGCACTCGATCCCGACGGCACGGGCCTTGAGCTGCATGTTGATGTCCTTGGTGACGAGGACGACGGGAGCCTTGTTATACTGCATCAGCAGCAGGCAGGCGGCTAGAATCCGGTGATCGACGCGTTCGCGGTCGGGAAAAACCCGGTGGAAGCGGTTGAGCTGGTCCGAGTTTTTCGGGCAGCTTGCGGGATCGTAAATGACGAGTCGCACGGTGCCGCCGCCTTCGGTGGTTACGCCATGGGTGACTTGTTCTGAAGAGGAGAACATCTCGGTCAGGCGGCGGTGGACGCGGCGGGCGTTGGCACCGCGCTCGGTTTGCTCGGACTTGAACTTGTCGAGCTCGGCCAGCACATCGACGAGGATGCAAAGGTGGTTTTCCTTGAAGCGTTCGAGGGCAGCCGGGTCGTGCAGGAGGACATTGGTGTCGAGCACGTAGTTCTTCACGAGCTGCGAGGGCGCCGTGAGGCCGAAATCGCTGGCGATGGGGGAAGTGCCGCACGCTCGCTTCTTTCGAGTGCCACCTCCGTTTTCTGGAATTTCTTCAAACAATGCGGACTGACCTTCCTCGGTGCGATGAATCATCGTTGTGGGTGACTTTGCGGGGTGTTTTGACGGGTGACGGGGAGCGGAACCCCGGCCCGTCGCCGGCATCCGCATTGCCAAATCGTGGCCTCGAAACTTTGATCGCTTTAATCAAGATACGCTTACTATCCTCATGCGCGGCGGGATGACAACCCCCAATTTGGAAATTTCCACGGGGTGAAAAATCCAGCAAGCCCGACCGGTAAACTGGATTGCAAGCTGGATGACTTCGCCTTATTTATCAGCGGTAAGAAGCCGGACTGTCCGGCCGCGACATCATTTTTCGATCCTATCATGAAGCGAGATTTTCATCCGGTTGAGAAGCCGTCCGTTCCTGCAAAACGGCCGTCCGCGATCCCGGCGGCCCGCAGTCAATCGGTGGCGATCCAGTCGCGGCGCGGAAGTGAAGGGGCGGGCCAGTGGAAATCGTTGATCATCGGCGTGATCGTGATCGGTGCGGTTTTCGTGGGCTTGGAACTATCGCGACAAGCGCCGCGAGCACCGGTTGTGGTGGTTCGGGAAACGATGCCGGAGCCCGCTAACAAAGTTGAAACGGCAACTCCGCCGGAAGCGGAAAAACAAGTGATTCCGGAGGCCGCGAAGGTGGTGCCCGAACCCTCCCTGCCGACGCAGGCCGAGCCAGCCGCGCCGCAGGAGGCCGTCATTGTCAATGCGACCGAAGCTGAGCTGCTAGGGAAGGAGGCGGCGCTCGTTCTCAGCGGTCTCGATTCCCGGCGGGGGAACGCGATCCAGCGAGACAAGGATCTCTTCTTGCGCGCCATCGAGGGCAAGGCATGGAACGCCTACCGCGGACTGCTCGCGAAGTCCATGGATCCCGGGATGGTGCAGCTGGCGAAAGACCAGGGATTGAACCGGTTCGACGCGGTCTGGAAAGAGCCGGTTTTCTACCAGGCCTTCCTGCGCTGGCAACTGCTTGGCCACCTGTCGGAGCGGGAAATCTCAGAGCATGTCACCGACAGCTACTCCGGCGAGATGCTCACCTGGCTTTGTTACAACACCCGGGCGATGGAGGAGTTCCTGCTGACTATCAAGCCCGGGGATGACGGCGGCAAGGTGTTGAAATTCCTCATCGAGGCTTGGCCTAACACGACTGGCATGATGGAGAAATATTTTCCGCTCGCGCTGGCCTGCGCGGTGGTGTTCGACCGGGAGGTGACGATTTCCAATCCCGTCGCCGGACCTTACGCCGGGCAAATCGCGGTCGAGCCCCTGCCGCGCTACATGTGGTTTATCGAGAAGAACGAAAAAGGCAAGTTGGCCGCGCCGGTGCACCACAGTTCCGCGCGTGATCTGGTATGGGTTGTTTGCGCGCCGGTTTCCACCTCCGAGCTTGAGTGGTCGCTGGACAAAATGCATCTCAGCCGAAAGCACTGGGGGAATGCCTACGGCATGATCGAGTATCTGATGGAGCGCGCCGTCGAGGGGCTCAATCCCTACAAGGAATACTCGTTTTCCGAGATCCTCAAGGAGGGCGGCATCTGCGGAGATCAGTCCTATTTCTGCACCAACACGGCCCGCGCCCAGGGGATTCCGGCGATGACCTTCGCTGGAGAAACCAATCTGGGCCCCCACGCCTGGGTGGGAATCAAGATCCAGGCGGACGAGTGGACCACCGGCATCGGTAGGATCGGCCGGGTTTCCAAGGGCATGACCGGCAATCCCCAGACCGGCGCTTCGATCACGGAGCAGGAAGTCGGGCTTTGGAGCGACCGCGCCCACCAGAGCCCGGTGACGACTCTATCGATAATGCGCCATCTCTGGTTGGCTGACTATTTCGGGGCCGCCGGCAAGGACGACAATCAGGCCCAGGCGGTGCGGCTCGCCAATCAACTCGGACCCTCGTTCACCGAAACGTGGGCTGCTTTGTATGCTTTGCTACAGAAGCAAACAAAGCTCGCCGGCGAGCCCGCCAAGCCGGGCAATCTGGAGGAATGGAAGTCGTTCGCCAAGGCGATGCGCCAGGAATTCAAGGACAACCCCCGGATGGCCGCGCTGGTGGCTAAGGCGGAGAGCGAATATATTTTCCCATACGGTGAAGAAGGTGATGCTTCAAGGACGCTCGGGCGCGAGCGCCGCAGGATCGAACGGAATTCCGGCGAGCAGATGGACCTCGTCGCCGAGTCGCTCAAGCGCGAGGCAGATCTGATTCACAAGCGGGGCGACGCGGCGGCCAAAAAGGACATCAGCAACCTCTATGACACCGCCCTGCGGAAATATGGCGGCAGCATCACCGGATTCAAAATGATGGCGGACGACTACTTTGGATTTCTCAAGGACGATCCGGAGCTCGCCCACAAGGCGGCACGCGACATCGAGCTGGCGTTTAAGCGCGTGGTGGAAACCGGGACCAAGGACTGGTTCCGCGCGAAAACGGAGTCTTCGATCTACAAGATGATCTGCGGCTACTACCGGGCCGCGGGCGACGAGGAACGCGCGGTGCTGTTGGAAAAACGCTATCAAGTCCTGCTCAGGCGTGCCGAGCGGGGCGCGCTGTGATCAGCGGGTGATTTGGTTCAAATAGATCTCCACCAGCTCGTTCCGTCGCAGCTTGCCGAGCTCGCTTCGGGGAAGTTTCTCCACCACCGCCAAAGGCGTCAATCTCCGGAAGCCTGGCGCTCTGTTTTGGTAGATTGATAGAGCGGTTTCGGCGGCTTCGGAGTTCACGGAGGATTCGAAAACAGGGACCAGCGCGCTGCCGGCCCGCTCGTCCGGGATGGCGATGATGGCGAAAGTGCCGGGGGTGAGCCGCCCTTCGGAAATCGAAACGAGCTCGCGCTCGACGGCCTCGGGATCGACGAGCTCGCCGAGGATTTTGACGAGCGCATCCGCCCGGCCAAGCGGAGTGATCGTCTTGTTTTCAAGAACCACCCGGTCCGCGGTGATGTGCCAGTCCGTCTCGCGGGGGATGAATTGCCCGCCGGAAACATATCCGGAAAACAACGCGGGGCCGGATATCGCGAGCAGGTTTTCGGGCGTGAGCCGGACATCCCAGATCGGCAGCAGGGGAATCGGCGATGGCTGATAGGCCGCTTTCAGTTGGCCGGGTTCCTGGGTGGCGATTTGTGAAGCGGCTTCGGTCATCCCGTAGCTCGCCAGCACCGGCCAGCCGAGGTCGCGGGCGGCCTGCCCGGTGGAAGCGTCGAGAAGCCCGCCGCCCACGACGATCGCAACGAGCGATGCGGGGGCGGTTAGTGCCGCTTTGACGAGATCGTGGACCTGCGTGGGCACCAGCGAGGTGTGGGTGATTTTATGAAGCGCAAGCCATTCGCGAAACGCGGCGGCGTCCCACGGCCGGCCGAAGTCGCGGAATCCGCAGCCTGTTTCGTAGGCGCGGGCTGCCACGCCGAAGCCGCCGACGTGGTGCGGCGGCAAGGCGAGTCCCCAACAGGATTTTCCGGTGACGCCCAAATGCCGGTTCACCGCCGCTGCCGAGACGAGCAATGCTTGTTTCGAAATCGCGATCCACTTCGGATCGCCGGTGCTGCCGGATGTTTCGAAAAGCACCTGCCCGGCGAGCTCGGGAATCCCCGGCAACGCGGGTGTCTCGTCACTCCAAAAGGCGGCGCTGGTTAGTAAAGACGCGTCCATGGCTGGGCGGCTAGCAGGTCGTCGAATCCCAGGCCGAGGCCGTCGGGCACCTTGAATTCAGGCGACCACGGACCGAGCATTTCGGCGAATTCGTCGGGTTCGAAAAGGTGGTGCGTTTGCAATCCGCAGATGCCGACCAAGCCGGGAAATTGCAACTCAAGCCGCGCCGCTTCCCAGGCGGCGAACGCCTGGCCGACCGGGTGGTCCATGTAGCTGGTCATCACGACGCGCTGGTTGTGGGCGATGGCGGCCTCGCCTAGCAGGAATGGCTCGTCCACCGCCGGCTTGATCACCATGACTTGCGCGGCGGCCGAGAGCGGCGTGGCCTCGCGGTCCACCGCGAGCTTGACGCGGGTTTTGCGGCGCAGCTCGGTCCATGAGGTTTCGGAAAACGGGCAGGGGTCTTCCACGAAATCGATGGCGGCGCGGGTTTTCTCGCCGAACGCTAGCAGGAATTCCGCAGCTTGTTCGGAGCTCAGCGCTTCGTTGAAATCGAGCCGCCACTGGAGCGCTGGAAATTCGAGCGCCATCGCTTCGAGGAATTTCATCTCTGCGGATAGATCCCGCCCGGCCTTGAGTTTCACCGTGGTGAATCCCGCCTCCACGGCGCGCGCCACTTCCGCGGCGTCGGCCTTGGCGAGCGTGGCGTGGCTGACTGGCACCTCCATTTCCTCGAACAACGAGTTCTCGAACGAGCGCGCCTCCCGGTCGTATTCGGCGCAGCGGATGGCGCGGCGGACGATGGGCCAGCGGCGCGCGCCCGCCAGATCGGCGAGGCATTTTTCCAGCGTGGGGTCTCCCAGCTCCGGCCACGGATGGATGCAGCCGTAGCCGCCGTCGATCTGGATGAGCGCGCCTTCGAAGCTGCTTCTGTTGGAAATGGAATTCAGAAAACCGCGCGCCTTGAGGCGGTAGCGGGAGATCAGCGGCTTTTGTTCGATGAGAATCATGTTCTGTTAAAATTCGCAGTGTCCGGGAGTCCGGGCGAACGGGATCACGTCGCGGATGTTCGCCATGCCGGTGACGAACATCAGCATCCGCTCGAAACCGAGGCCGAAGCCGGCGTGCGGGACGCTGCCGTATTTGCGGAGGTCGATATACCAGTCGTAGGCTTCCGGATCGAGGCCGTGCTTGGCGAAATTCTCCAACAGGATGTCGAGCCGCTCCTCGCGCTGGCTGCCGCCGATGATCTCGCCGATGCCGGGGACGAGCACGTCCATGGCGGTGACGGTCTTGTTGTCGTCGTTGAGGCGCATGTAGAACGGTTTGATTTCCTTCGGGTAGTTGAAAACGGTCACGGGCGCCTTGAAATGCTCTTCCGTGAGCCAGCGCTCGTGCTCGGATTGCAGGTTGAGTCCGTATTCGACCGGGTATTCGAAGGTCTTGCCGCTGGCCTTGAGCAGCTCGACCGCCGCGGTGTAGGTGATCCGCTCGAAGGGCCGGCTGGCGACGAATTCGAGGCGCTCGCGGAGTCCCTTGTCCACGAACTTTTCGAAAATCGCCAGGTCGCCCTCGCTGTTTTCGAGTGCTTCCTGGACGAGGTATTTGACCAGCGATTCGGCCAGATCCATGTCTCCCTCCAGATCGCAGAACGCGACTTCCGGCTCGATCATCCAGAACTCGGCGGCGTGGCGCGAGGTGTTGGAATTCTCCGCGCGGAAGGTGGGGCCGAAGGTGTAGATGTTGGAGAGGGCGCAGGCGAAGGTTTCGCCTTCGAGTTGGCCGCTGACGGTTAGGAAGGCGCGCTTGCCGAAGAAGTCCTCCTCGGGCTTGGAGATTTTGTCTTCCGGCAGCGTCGTGACGCGGAACATTTCCCCGGCTCCCTCGCAGTCGCTGGCGGTGATGATGGGCGTGTGGACGTAGATGAAATCGCGCTCCTGGAAGAACCTGTGCACCGCGTAGGCCATCCGGCTGCGCATGCGAAAAACCGCGCCGTAGAGATTGGTGCGGGGGCGGAGGTGGGCGATGGAGCGGAGGAATTCCGGGCCGTGGCCTTTTTTCTGGAGCGGGTAATCTTCGGGCGCCTCGCCTAGCAGCTTCAGCGACGTGGCCTGCATTTCCCAAAGCTGCCCGGCGGCGGGGGACGGGATCAATTTCCCGCGCACTTCGACCGACGCGCCGGTGTTCATTTTGGAAATCGCGTCATAGCCGGGTATCCCGGCGTCGGCGACGATCTGGAGGTTTCCGAGGCAGGTGCCGTCGTTGAGTTCGAGGAAGGAAAACGCCTTGGAGTCGCGGCGGGTGCGCACCCAGCCCGCGACGTGAAGGTCAGCGGTGGGTTCGGTGCGTTTGAGGACGTGCTTGATCAGCGATCGCATCCGCTTGGGATAGCCTACGCACTGTGGCTTGTCAAAGCGGGGCTGAAAATGGTGATAGCGCATGATCTGGCTTTCCGTAATGGCGTCCGCTCATGAAGTTCCTCCACCGATTTCTCATCCTCGCGACGCTGCCATCCGCCCACGCTTGGTCCCCCAATCAGGAACCGCCTGCGATGCCGCTCGGCTCATTCGTCCTGCCGGAAGGGCTGGAAATCACCGCCTGGGCCGCTTCGCCCGCGCTTTTCAACCCGACGAACATCGACATCGACCACCTCGGCCGCGTCTGGGTGGCGGAAGGCGTCGCCTACCGCGGCAAGGCATCGCGTCAGCCCGCAGGTGACCGGATCGTGATTTTACAGGACACCGATGGCGATGGGAAATCCGACAGCTCCAAGGTCTTCTGGCAGGATCCGGAGTTGGTTTCTCCGCTAGGCATCGCGGTTTTTGACAATGTCGTCGTCGTTTCCCAGCCGCCGCATTTACTCAAGCTCACCGATGCGAATCGCGACGGGAAATTCGATCCCGCGTCCGGCGACACCCGGGAAGTCCTGCTCACCGGCTTCAACGGGAAAAACCACGACCACTCGCTGCATTCCCTCACCGCCGGGCCGGACGGAAAATGGTATTTCAACCAAGGCAACACCGGGGGGATTTTCACGGACCAATCCGGCAAGAAATTCCCCATCGGCAGCACCTATTATAAAAGCGGTGGCGGCGAGTGGCCGATGGATACCAAGTCGGCGTCCGGCGAAACTAGCGGCGACGGATTCACCTACGTCGGCGGCTTCACCGTGCGGATGAACCCGGACGGCACCCACGCGGAAATCATCGGCAACGGCTACCGGAATTCCTTCGAGCAAACGATCAATTCCCGCGGCTACGTCTTCCAAAACGACAACGACGACCCGCCGGCCTGCCGCACCAGCCACGTGCTTGAGCACGGCAACGCGGGCTTTTTCTCCAATGACGGCACCCGCAGCTGGCAAGCCGACCAACGCCCGGGCCAGGACACGCCGACCGCGCATTGGCGACAGGAAAACCCCGGCACCATGCCCTCTGGCGACGTTTACGGCGGAGGCTCGCCGACGGGCATCGCATTCTATGAAAACGGCGCGCTGGGCGAGAAATTCGCCGGAACGCTGCTTTCCTGCGAGGCCGCGCGGAACGTGATTTTCGGCTACCAGCCCGCCATGGACGGCGCGGGATTCAAGCTGGAGCGCACTGATTTCCTCACCACCAATCCTGAAAAACAATTCGACGGAGCCGACTTCACCGGCGGCGCGAAAAAACACGGCTCGATGGCTGACGCTGACAAGGCCCGCTTCAATTTCCGCCCGTCCGACATCTGCGTGGGCCCGGACGGCGCGCTCTACGTCGCCGACTGGACCGACCCGCGCGTCGGCGGCCATGACACCCAGGACAACGCGGCCTCCGGCATCATCTACCGGATCGCGCCGAAGGGATTCAAATCCACCGTGCCGAAAATCGATCCTGCCACCGTGGACGGAGCTGTGCTCGCCCTGAAATCCCCGGCCGTCAACGTCCGCTCGCTCGGCTATCAGAAACTGAAATCCTCCGGCCCCGCCGCCTATGACGCCGTTGCGAAAATTTCCGAAGATCCGAATCCCTACATCGCCTCCCGCGCCATCTGGCTGCTGCCGCACCTCGGCGAAAAAGGCCGCGCGAAACTGGATTCTCTCATCGCCGGATCCGACGCCGCCGACCGCCTCACCGCCTTCCGAGCGATCCGCCGCACCGACGGGAAAATCGACGCGCTGCCCTATGCATTCAAGCTCTCCACCGACTCCGTACCAGAGATTCGCGCTGAGGCGGCGCTGGCCATGCGCTATCGTAGTTTCGAGCAAGCCAGCGAAATTCTCGTCAATGTCGCCACTCGCTACGACGGCAAGGACCGCGCCTATTTGGAATCCCTCGGCCTCGGAGCCGGTCACCACACCGAGGAACTTTGGAAAGCCGTCGGTCGGAAAATGCAACCCGGTGAGCCTGCAAACTGGTCGGATACTTTCGCCCGCCTCACCTGGCGGCTGATGCCGGAGGCCGCCGTGCCGTCGCTGAAAACCCGCGCAGCAGCCGCGAATCTTACCCCGGACCAACGCAAGCTCGCGGTGGATTCCATCGCCTTCATCAAGTCCAAGCCGTCCGCCGAAGCGCTGATGGATCTCGCCGCCCAAGACTCCGCCGTCCGCGACCAAGCCATTTGGTGGCTCACCAACCGCAGCGAAGGCGAGTGGACGTCCTTCGATTTAAAATCCGAGATGGAAAAACGCGGATTGATCGAAAAACCCGTGGCTCTCGTCGAAATCACCGTCCCGGAAAAGCCCGCCAGCACCCAGTTCTCCGTCGCCGACGTGATGGCGCTCAAGGGCGATGCCGCGCGCGGCAAGACCGTCGCCGGCCGCTGCATCATGTGTCATAAAATCGGCGAGGCCGGCCCCGAATACGGCCCCGCGCTCAAGGGATTCGGCAGCCGCCAGCCGCCGGAAATCGTCGCCCGCAGCATCGTCGAACCCTCATTCGACATTTCCCACGGCTTCGAGGGCACCGCGATCCAGCTCAAGGATGGCAAGTGGATCGATGGCCGCATCATCTCGGATGGAGACCCGGTCGTCATCACCTCCACCGGCGGATTCACCCAGAAGGTTCCGAAAGAGCAGATCGCCGGCCGCAAGGACATGGACCGCTCGCTCATGCTCGGAGCCGACCAACTCGGCATGTCCGCCCAGGATGTGGCGGATCTCGTCGAGTGGATGAAGACCTATTGAGCCCCGAAAGATCGTCCTCCGGCGTTCTCCACATCGATCTCCGGTAGTGTCCACATCGATCTCCGGATGCCGTCCCCACCGGGCGCTGATCCTCAACCCGTTGTTTTTCAGCAGTTTTCCCGCCTTTCGGGCTGATAATAGCTTGAGCCCAGCGTTCACAGCATTCTGCTTCCACCTCTTCCACCAGGGCGGTTGTCTGGTTAGCTGATTTTTGGAGGGGAGGTTTTGAGGAGGCACAAGGCGGCGTGGGGTTTGGCGCTGTGGTGGTGGAAGCCGGCGTTGAGCCTCTCGAAGGCTTCCGCGTCGTGAAGCCGCAGGATGGCACCTCTCAACAGGGCAAGCACTTGGCCTCCGCTGGCTTTCTTGCGCGGACGCGAGGCGTCTTCTTGCCATAGGCTGGTGTC